>DAOWOJ010000003.1 GCA_030642125.1 Candidatus Aenigmatarchaeota archaeon
AGAGCCCTCTCAGAAATACCATAACAAGTTTGATAAACATATCCGTATGAACCATTTTCATTTTGATATTTTATATCAAACGCTTTTGCGAATTTATTTCCTAAATTAATAACTGATCCTAATTCAATTCCTTTTCCATCCGGCATAACAGATACGAAATCGTAATTGAATTCAGCACCTGAAAATGTATCCCAACTTGGTGTTTTAAGAATTATATAAGGAATAAATAAATTATCAAAAAATTCTTTATATATATCTATTCCATGACATATTTGTTGTTCAGCGTCTTCTTTCGTCGAATGGAATGTATGGGCTTCTTTAAACTTTACTATTTCTCTAACTCTCAACATTGCTTTAGTCTGTTTAGTTTCATATCTGAATGTATTTACTGTCTGATATAACTTTAATGGAAGATCTGATTTAGAACGTATCCATAATTTAACAATCTCATACATCGCAGCTTCTGAAGTTGGTCTAATATACAATTTTTCGTTTAATTTTTTATCTCCTGCATTTGTTACTATATAGGCTTCTCCTCTGAATCCTTCTAGAAATTCAGATTCTTTTTTGAAAATAGTTTCTGGAATCAGCATTGGAAAATATACTTCTTCATGTCCATTCGCATCAAGAATATCTTCCATAGTTTTCATCATAAACTTTAATGATTTATAACCATATGGTTTCCAAACTATCATTCCCTTTATTGGATATCTATTATCGATTACATCAGCAACATTTAAAATGTCTTCAAACCATTTAGGAAAATTTTTTGTTTTATTAACAGAAAATATTATTTTACTGCTTTTTTTTTCAGAAACTTCTTTTTTTGCAGTCATTATTGATCACTTTTAATGAAATATGCATATTTAATATAATTATAAAATAGAAAATTAATATTAACATAAAATATTCATTGAAAAATTAATTATTATTCGTATAATAAAGATTTTAAACACTATATCATCTTGAACTCGAATCATCAATTACACTAACTGTTTGATACTTTTGATTTTCTATCGATATATCTATTAAAAATTATTAACTTTAGTAATATTAACGATACGTATTTTATTTTGTTTTTTTCATGAATATAAATAACGATAACGATATTATAGCCAATATACATCCATAAATAAATGTTGTTTCAGGACATATTTTATCCCATAAAATACCCGCAATAAATCCACCTGGAAGCGCTACTAACCCTATTGCTGTATGAAATATTCCTAATGATGTAGCCTTTAGATGTTTAGGTGATAAATCTACAACAAATGCTCTCTGAACACCATCAACCATCGCAAAAAATATTCCATAAATAATAAAAAATAACAGAAGTGTATAAACATTTGATGCGAATATCAATCCAATTGAAGTTATTGCAAATATCGAATAACCTAAAATTAAAACAGGTTTTCTTCCAATTTTATCTGATAATATTCCTGAAGGTATTACACAAATAGTATAAACAACATAAAATAAAATATAAAGTAAAATTGCCATGTTATCGACTAATCCAATATCTTGCGCCCTTAATAGTAGAAAGGCATAACCAAAATGGCCTAATGCGAATACTGATGAAATTAAAATAAACAATTTAAAATTCCAAGGAAATTCTTTTAAACTTATCTTAATAGGTATATCTTTTTCTTCTTTCTTTATTGGAGTATTTTTTTCTTTGATAAACAAAATAACAAATACTGCAATTATTCCTGGTATAAAAGCAAAAAGAAATATATTGTTATATCCTAATACAGGAAGAAGAAAAAAAGCAATTATAGCTCCAAAAACAGATCCAATGCCATCCATTGCTCTGTGAAATCCATAAGCTTTTCCTCTTACGCATTCATCACATGATTCAGCTATAATAGCATCGCTTGGAGCAGTTCTCAATCCTTTTCCAATTCTTTCTATTACTCTAACAAAAAGAACAAAATGCCATACAGTAGCAAAAGCAAATAATGGTTTTGTTAAAGATGATAAAGAGTATCCTAATAAAATAAACGGCTTTCTTTTTTTAATTTTATCAGACAAATAACCAGATACAACTTTTAATAAAGAAGATGTAGTTTCAGCTGCACCTTCAACGATCCCAACTGCATAAGCACCAGATCCCAATACAGAAACCATGAATAAAGGAATTAAAGGAAAAACCATTTGGCTGCTGATATCAGTAAATAAACTAACAATACCCAATATAACTATATTTCTTGTAATACCCTTAAAAATTTGTTTCATGTTATTATTCCTCAAAACTTCATTAATTAATTTTTTAATTTATCAAGAATACAGAATAATTCATTTAACAGAAATGAAATATTAATCATTTTCTAATTGAAATATATGAAATTTTACGACGATTATTGTGATATTAAAAATGCAATGTAAATAATGCAGATATTAAAACATATTATTGCTTCTAACTTTTTTTACAAGTTCTGTCTTTCCAGGATCTATGTTTTTTATCAATGAAAGATAATAAACGAACCATTCATAAAATACTGAATAAAAAAATGGGGATAATATATTGCCACTAAATTTATTGTATTTTTCACTCAGATCATTAAAAAAATGAAATGGATCGATTACCAATAGTTTATCTATACCAGCATATTTTTTCCAACATTTTTTAACAAATTCTATATTTTTATTAGAGTATCCATTTATCCATGTATTAATCGGATTTAATAATATAAGAGGATTTTTTTCTGTATTATTTTCCAGTGTCTCTATAAAACTATGAACAAATGATTCTGTCTCTATATAAGAACTATTAACTTTCGTTCCTTCCATCAACAATATTTGAGAAAGCCTTTGGGCAGTTGGATACCTTATTCCATCACCAGAACAATAAAACATTGAGAATGATTTCATCTTTATAGCAGAAGTTTTTGCCCAATTAATTACATCATCTGATCTAGTTACAATATTCACATCATCTGATACAGAATCCAATAAAGTATCGACTTCATCAATCAATTTTGAATTATCTGATAACTCTATTATTAACTTATATATGGCCGCCAAAGAAGCGTGAAATGTCATTGTGCTTGGTGTAGGAATTTCTGGATATATTGGAGTATGTGTTTTTATAATATGTATATTATCATGTTCTTCTGACATAGATATAACATCATTTCCAGAATCTGTGCTTTGTTTTAAATTTGTTATAACAATTATAGAACAATCTTTCTTTATTAGAGATTTAATACTCAACAATGTATCTTCTGTTTTTCCTGATTGAGTTACAGATATAACACATGTTTTTTTATCAAAAAAATTGGAATGATTTGACATTTCTAATAAATATTGTGGATTATATGTTCTCAATACAAAATTATTAGCACAATCCCATAATGTTTTCGATATTAATGGAACTATATATTTATCCCCAGATCCAGTAAAAATAAATTTATTACAATTTTTCATCTCTCTTGAAATATCAATTATATTATTGTGTTCTTTATTCAAAGTTGTTTTTATTGAATCAGATTGTGATAAAATACAATCTTTCATATTTGTAGAATCAAATTTATTTTCAAGATTTATCCAGTTCATTTTATCTAACTTTTATATCACATAATATCCAATTTATTATTATGAAAACTCCACTAATAATAGTAAATTATAAAACATATATAGAATCTACTGGAAAAAATGCGCTAGAACTTTCAAAAATTCTGGATAAAGCGTCAAAAGAATATGATGTAAATATAATCTTAGCTCCGCAATGCGCAGACATGAAAGATATAATATCAGAAGTTGATATACCTGTATTTTCACAAGGAATCGATGCTATAGAACCTGGGGCACATACATCGCATATATTGGCGGAATCAATAAAAGAGATAGGTGCATCAGGAACTTTATTAAATCATTCAGAAAATAAAATAGAAAATGATAGAATTGAATTCTGCGTAAACAGATGCAAAAAATTAAATTTAAGTGTATGTATATGTGTAGAAAATATAGAAAAAATCGAAGAGCTTATTGGATTTGAACCATATTTTATGGCATTTGAAGATCCTGAGCTTATAGGAACTGGTGTATCAGTTTCAAAAACAAAACCAGAAATAGTGTCAAAATCTGTAAATGCGATTAAAAAATATAAAAAAAATATTTTAGCATTATGCGGAGCTGGCATTTCAGATACAGAAGATGTTAGAAAATCTATAGAATTGGGTTGCGATGGTGTTTTATTAGCATCAGCACTAATTAAAGCAAAAGATAGAGAAAAAAAGATACATGAGTTAATTCAAGGAATTCTAAAGTGAACTATCAAACAAGTTGAAAGATATAGAAGCAACAATTTCAATAAAATATTTATTTTCCAAAAACATAATAATTAAAACAACTAAAAAATTAGTATGAAATTTGATTGCAAAAAAATAATAGAATTATCAAAACAAGATTACGAAAATACATGGAAAATGTCAAAGAAATTGATAGAATTTAAAGGAAAGAAATTCAAACTACAAAATTTTGGTGAAAGTCATCCTATCTTAGATTTTGTATCTAATTTCAGGAAAATAATGATAAATTTAGGATTCAAAGAAGTTATATTACCAATTCTAATAAACGAAAATGATGTAAAAAAACAATATGGTCCAGAATCATTGGTAATATTAGACAGAATATTTTACCTGGCTGGTCTTGAAAGATCTGACATAGGCATAAATAAAGAAAAAATCAACGAAATAAACAAAATTATACCAAATTTAGACTCAGAAAAAATAAAAGAACTACAAAACATCTTTAGAGAATATAAAAAAGGAAAAATAGAAGCAGACGATATAATAGAAGCTATAACAAATCGTATGAATATCAAAGAAGAACAATCAAGCTTGATTATAAATAGTATTTTTTCAGAACTTGGAACAAAAATAATTCCATCATCATTAACATTAAGATCTCATACTACTGCTGCTTGGTTCCCATTGCTTTCAACGATGTGTAAAACAACATCAACTCCAATTCAATTGTTTTCTATTGGAGAAAAATTCAGAAGAGAACAAAAACTAGATAATACTCATCTATATTCATCTCTAACTGGTTCACTTGTCATAATGAGCAATGATATTACATTAGAAGATATGAAAATTCTTACGAAACAGATTCTAGACAAATTCGGATTTAAAAAAACTGAAGTTGTAACAAAAAAAGTTACATCTAAATATTATATACCTGAAACAGAATTTGAAATATTTATTAAACATCCAAACAATGAAAAAATGATAGAGATTGGAAATGGCGGTTTTTATAATCCAATAAGTTTATCGCAATATAAAATACCTTATCACGTATTCAATATCGGATTTGGTATAGAAAGAATAGTTATGATATTGAATAACGAAAATGATATAAGAAAATTGGTTTATCCAGAAACATATAAAAACTTAGAAATGAGCGACAAAGAAATTTCAGAATCTATTTCTATGATCTCAGAACCAAAAACAGAATATGGAAAAAAAATAGCAAATATCATAGAAAACGGGATAAAAAAATATAAAAATGAGATAGGACCGTCAAAATTTTTGGTATATGAAAATAAAATTAAAATATTCATATCTGAACCAGAACAAGGAAAAAAATTATTGGGACCAGCAGGAGAAAATGAAATTTTCATTGATAATGGGAATATCATAGGAGTCAGACAAGATAAAATACAAAATGGAATAATGGTAATATCATATTTGAAAGCTATATCTAATTTATTCGCATCGCAAATTGAATCAGGTAAAAATGGAAGATTAACAATTAAAATGGCTGATACGCTTCCATCAATAAACTTAAAATTAAACAAAAAAGCGGAAAATTATATAAACTCAAAAAATAAAAAAATAAATATCGGTGGTCCGATATTTATAGATATAGAAATACAAAACAATAATAAAATATGATAAAATGAAAAATATTAACTCAAAAGTCATAGCAGTATGGTTTTTAGGATCTGTTTGTATGTTATTCGGATGTATGATAGCCGGTAACTTACATATGGGTCTTGGTATTACAACTCTTGGTTTTGTGGTAGCACTGCTAATTTCATTTGTTTTGATTTTATCTTGTGGATTGTTGTGGATATTGTCTGCATCTAAATTTAATGATAATTCAAACGACTCTTAACATTAACTTTAAATCATATAACGTAATATATTATTAAAGGTAATAAAATGAATTTTGATAATAGCAATAATTTAATAAATGATAATATTAATCTAGGTTTCGATGATAACTTAAATTCTACTGGAAATTATTCTGAAAATTATGAATCCGATTCTAATGTTAAAAATAATGGAGCTAAGATATTGGTAATCGGAGTCGGAGGAGCTGGATCTAATACAATAACCAGATTATTTGAAATGAATATGAATGAAATTAATTCGATTGCTATGAATACAGATCTAAATCATTTAAATATAACTAAAGCTAATAAAAAAATTTTAATAGGTAAAGAAATCACAAAAGGTCTTGGCGCTGGTGGCTTCCCTGAAGTTGGACGAAAAGCAGCTGAAGAAAATAGATCGGAAATAAAACAATTGCTAAAGGACACAGACATGATATTTTTGGTTGGTGGTCTTGGAGGAGGAACATATACAGGAGCAGCTCCTATGATAGCTGAAATAGCTAAATCAATGGGAATAATAATCATAGCAATGGTAACAATGCCATTCAAAACAGAGGGAACTCGTATATCTAAAGCCGAAGATGGATTAATGGCATTAAGAGAAGTCTGCGATACAATAATAGTTGTAGAAAATGATAAGCTATTAAAATTAGCAGGGAATCTTCCATTGAAACAAGCTTTCGATGTAGCAAATGAATTGGTTGCCACAACCATAGAAGGAATAACTAATACTATATCACTTCCATCACTAGTAAACTTAGATTTTGCTGATGTAAAAACAGTTATGAATTCTGGCGGAGTTGCAACAATAGGAATAGGTAGATCAAATTCAGATGAAAGAGCAAAAGAAGCAATTCAAAAAGCTCTAAACAATCAATTATTACAAGTAGATTACAGCGGAGCAACAGGAGCATTAATTCACATAACTGGCGGAGAAGATCTAAAATTAAATGAAATAGATTATGTAGGAAAATATGTTTCTCAGAATCTAGATCCACAATCGCAAGTTATTTGGGGAGCAAGAATAAACCCATTATATAATGGAAAAATTCAGGTAATAACAATTATTACTGGAATCAAAAGCCCTTATATTCTAGGACCAACAAATAAAACAACAGAGCCAAAAAAAGAATTATCAAAACATTTAGAAATAGATGTAATTAAATTTTAATTTTTCTATTAAGTATTTTTTTTGTTATTTTAATTGCATTTTTATTCATTTCATTCATAGTCATATCACTAGTGTCTAATATTTCATCGTATATACTTGTATCAAGAATATCAATATCATATAATTTTTTATATCTTTTAATATCCTCATTGTCTCTAATGTGATTTTTTTTCAATGCGGTTTCAAAAGTTAAATTGTCTCTACCAGCTGTTCTGCGCGCTCTTACATTTTGTGAGCAAACAAAAAACAATTTACAATCAGAATATTCTCCAGATATCCATGCAGCCAATCTCCCATCCAACACACAATTACCTTTCATCGCTAACATAAGAAGCCTCTTATCACTTTCATAATCTATTTCTGGCTCAACAATAGAAGAAAAATCTTCTAATGAAATTTTATTATGTATTGCAAAATCTCTAATAATATATCCAATATTCACATATTTTAAATTTAATGCTTTTGCAATAGATTTTGCAGAAGTCGATTTTCCACTACCAGAAATTCCAGAAACTGTGACGCATGGTCCAATCTTCTTAATTTTCAAATTATTTAATTTACTTATCACTTTTGTTAGATTCATGTTTTCTCAAATTCTTACTTACAAACTGTATATACTTCCTAACATCTTCCCTATCTACATACACATCTCTATCGTTTATTTTGTCAGATTTTCCTTTCTCTACATACCTCTTAGAATAACGCAATCTTTTGAATAAATCCAAATATTCTTTTGGAACAATTTCAGATTTTATCAAATATTTATTGAAATTGAAAAGAAATCTCTCAGGTTTATTTGATATATTCATATTCTTTGTTAGAAGATAAGTAGTCTTAACAAAAACATTATAATTTTTTAAAATTGTATTTTCTTTTTTCTTTTTTTCCATAACAGACAACAAAAGTTCCATTCTGTTAACAAATTTTTTACCAATTACAAGCCATTTATCTACATTTGCACCACTCATACTCTGAATTTCTTTGTGTTCTATTTTTTTTAATAAATCTATGATATCTTTTAATTGATCAGCATATTTACGTTCTAATAACTTAGGTGTAACCAAAAATTTTTTGACAACATCAAATGCTTTTTTAGGTTTTGGTGGATGTACTCCAATGAACATTAAAACAGCTTGAACAGAATTCAACATAGCATAATAAACATCCTCTATCATATACATTTTAGCCGCATTTGCTCTTCTCAATCTTTTCGGAGAACTCGCCATAAAAGAATCTATGGATTCACTTGTAAATTGAATATTTCCTGATAATAAGAGTCTCTTAATAGGAGAAAAAAATCCTGTATCATAGATTGCTATTCCGTCCCTTATGAAATTAAAAATCAATGGATGTGATATTCTAACCATATTCATATATTCTGTTAATGTATAACATGGCTGAATAGTCAAATCTTTAGATATACTTTTAGCTATACTTGACATATCATCGTCAATTTTTCTGCTTGCATCTTTTGTTAACTTATTCTTAGTATCATCAATTATAATAAAAATATCAATATCAGATTCTTTTTTAGCTTCACCTGTTGCAACAGAACCTATAAGAACAACGGATTTTATGATGTCTTTATGTTTTTTCAATGCTTGCTCAGTAAATGTTTTAACGATACTGAAAACTTCTTCTTTCTTAGTATTAACTTTATTTTTTTCATTTTTTTTCTTCATTCAAAACATCTTTCAAATGTAATTTAAGAATCTCGTAAATTTCATCAATGGATTCTCCCATAACCTTTGTTTTATCAACAACTTCCATAAATCCAGTTTCTCTGATATATCTAGGCACTATATGAATATGTAAATGATCAATACTCTCACCAGCTATAAACCCTAAATTAATACCTATATTAAAACCTCCAGGATCTAATGAAACTCTCAATAATTTAATTGCAATAGAAACTCCTTTTGTCATATGTGATAGTTCAGATTCATTCAACTCATATATTTCCCTAACATGTCTTACCGGAACAACTTCTAAATGTCCCTTATTATATGGAAATATATTCATTATGAGCATAACAAAATCGTTTTTATATAAAACTTTCTTTAGAACGTTAGGATCATCATTCGCTATCATACAAAATATACATTTTCCAGCACCGAATTTAGGTTTATATTTCGTTCTAGCTGGAGCAACTAAATACGATTTATAATGCTTCTCTTTAATCATTTTACCATTAACAATTTGTTTCATCGTATCTTCCACAACAATAATAATATTATGTTTTTAATGCAATATTATTTAAATTGATTTTAATTATAATAATAAACTATATGTTTTATTTGATAAATAAATTAAAAATGTTAACAACAATAAAAATCATTGAACAATTGATTTGAATCTATGATTATTCATATTTAGCTGAATAGTGTTCTGGTAAATCATTATCTATTTTGGTGTCTTTTTGTTTATCTATTATATTTTTAACATTGTTTATATCTGGATTAAATATTGTATCTTTTTCTTCTTGTTTATTTTCTTCTGGTTTGTTTTCTTCGTTTTTTTTAACATAGCCAGGTTCTTTAATATATTCATCACGTTTATTGCCTTCTTCATATCTATTTTTTTCATCATTATTTTTATATGTAGAACAATCTGAGTTATCCTTAAATTTTTCACTTATTTTGCCACTACTCATCTTTTTTACATTTTTACTGAGAGTTATTATTCGTATTATTATTCACCACACAATTATTTTATCATATTAGAAATATCGAACAGTAAATGATATTATACATGATAATATAAGTATAACGTTTTTTAAAAATTTTGTTCAATACAAAAATATTATCTAAAAATATTAAAATTATAAATAAACTACTATATAGAAATCCATGATTAAAAGAACAAATCAATCATTTGCTATCATGTATTTACATTATATTTCATTGTATAATACAACATATTGGGCTTAAAATGCGAAAAATGAAAATACTGATACAAATTTTACCTAATATTCATTTTGATTGAACAATTAAAAATTATGTTTTACTTATTTTTTCTTTAACTTTTTCAAATTCTATTGAAACTTCATCTGATATATGCTTCCCATGTATTCTATCATCTGAAGGTAATATATCGACAGAACAAGGGATTTTCAATCCTGAATCTAAACAACCCTTCAAACAACCATAAAGTCTAGAATTCTTAACAGAAAGAAATCTGCCAATATCCAATGGCATTTCCTGTCCTAAAAATTTTTCATTAGCTACTTTTTTTCCTAAAATTAATCCAGTTAAATAAGCAGAAGGAATGTTTTTACAAGAAAATTTCCATCCAAATTTTTTTAATTCTTTACTATTGGATTCAGCTAAAGTTATGTCGCCCTTTTCATTATATTTAATTATCTGAGATATTATGTATTTATTGCTTCTTCTAATTACTAACCTAGATTTATTGGCATTGCTTAACAACTTAAGTCTTTTTTTATAATCTGTCTTATTTTCCATTCTTCTTCTCATCATTTTTTCTCACTCAACAATTCATGTTCTTTCAAATAAAGTTTTAAATGTCTTTTAGACCTAAAAAAACCACCACTAGATTTATTATATAGATTTCTATAAATATTTATCTTAATTGCGTTACTCGACCGCATTCTTTTCAACTCTGCTCTCAGAGCCCTTATTTTTTTCATCCACTTTAACTTTTTTGGTTCTCTTGTTTTTTTTGTTCCTTTCCTGCTTCCTATTCCCTTTCTTCTTCCTTTAGCTTTCTGCAATGCAATTTTTCTTGCCCTAGACCTTGATACGCCTTGTTTTCTTATAGCTTTTATAGTCCCATTATTTATAAGTTTTTTAACATCAGATCTAGTCATCACTTCGTCCATATCAGCTATCTTTAGTGGATCAATTTTAATGGCATTTGATCCTCTTTTCAAAATCTTAGCAGCCATTCTTTTTTGCCTAATCATAATTAACATCACACTTTCCAATTTAAAATTTTAATCTTTAATTCTCTTGCCTTTGTGACTATATCTATCTTCTTTTTGTTTCCAACAGTTCCAGATATTCGTATAGCCTTTCCATTAACATCTTTCAAATCCATCAAATTATAAACCATTTTTTCCTTAAATCCAGAAGGATGCATTCCTCTTTCATTTTTTGGAGATCTGCAACCAACACAAACTAATCTACTCTTTCCTTTTTCATGCTTTCTCATCTTGCTTTGTCTTCCCTTTGGCCTTCGCCATTTGTTTTTAACTCTTTTTAGGAATTTATTTCCTTGTCTGTGAAATTTACTATCTTTCATATCAAATCCTCTTTCCATTACGTGAAAATAAAAATATTCCATCTTGGAAATTTCTTCTATCTCTTCCGCTTATTCTGGTTAATTTTTCTATATCTGCACTCATTTGTCCAACTTTTTCTTTATCAATTCCATTAACTAACACTTTATTGTCAGAAACACTAACTTTCACATCGCTAGGTATCGAAACACTTCTAATATTTTTTTCACCAAAAAAATTTTGGATATTTAATTTGCCTTTGTCAACCTTAACAGACATTGGAAAATGCAAATAAACAATTCTCAATTCATACTCAAAGCCAGTAGTTGCTCCATTTATCATATTATTTAAATGTGCAATCCAAGTACCAGTCAAAGCTTTCTGCTTTCTTTTGCTTGAAAGTTTATTGATGATTAATTCATTATTTTTTTTTTCTACTTTCAAGAACGGATCTTTAAAATCTCTTCTTAATTCACCAAGATCTCCTTTAATACAAACCTCATAATTGTTTATATTTACTACTACATTATCTGGAATCTCTATGTTTCTTTTCATGAATATCACTTAATAAATATATGAAATTAGAACTCCTCCAATACCAATCTTCTTCGCATTTCTATGATCCATTAAACCACTAGAAGTTGATATTATTAAATATCCTATATTCCTAGAAGGAAGATATCTACGTTCCCATTTCTCGAATTCGTCCTTTTTAACATGAAATCTA
>DAOWOJ010000001.1 GCA_030642125.1 Candidatus Aenigmatarchaeota archaeon
AAAAAATGTTAAATTTGATAATATTAAAAAGGTAATATTAGCAAAAAATTGCAAACAGAGCATAAAAGATTCTATAATTGAATATACTGAATTCACGAAGGTTGAGCTAGAAACATATGATGGAAATAATTTAGATCTAGGAATTGAGTGTGGAAAACCATTCAAAATATCTGTGATCGGTATTAAAAAGGATGAATAAGATGAAATTTGATTCGCAAACGATTAAAAATATAGTTGCATTTGAAGAATTTACTGGAGCATCTGTTGTAGATTCATTACCAGACAAAAATGTAATATTTTTTGTTATAAAAGAAGGACAAATGGGATTGGCTATAGGAAAAAATGGTAAAAATATAAAGCAACTTCAAAATTTACTAGGTAAAAGGATAGTAGCATTTGAACATTTTGAAGAACCTAATAAGTTTGTAAGGAATGCGATTCCGAACATAAGAGATATAAAAATAGATGAAGGCAATATTACGATATGCATAAGAAAAGATAATGTTAATAATACAATGGGAAAAAATATTGAAATAATCAGACAATTTTTGGAAAGATTATATAATATAACAAAAATTAAATTGGTTAGAATGATTAAATGGTGATATGATGTCGGTAGGGAATTTTTCAGCTAGAAAATTAAAAAAAGATAGAAATCATTTTAGATGGAAGAATGCTAAATATAAAAATAAAAAGCTTCGTATGTGGAAAAGAAAGTTGTTACGTGGTGCTCCGCAAGCAAATGGAATAGTAATAGAAAAGAAAGCTGTAGAACAAAAGCAACCACATTCTGGATTGATAAAAGCAGTTAGAGTTCAACTAATAAAAAATAATGGAAAGGTCACAGCATTTTTGCCTGGTACAAATGCCATAGCGCAAGTAAATGAACATGATAATGTAACTATAGAAGGAATAGGTGGATCACAAGGAGGAACAATTGGTTCAATGTGCGGAATTAAATATAAAGTTATTAAAGTTAATAATGTAAGCTTAGATGCTATATTAAAAGGAAAAAAGAAAAGAGAGACAAAGTGATTTAATATGCAAGATATTCTTTTATTTGATAAGTGGGACATGAATATAGAAGTCAATGATCCTGGTTTAATTAATTATATAAATTTAAATCCAATAATGATTCCAAGATATAAAAACAAACTTGAAAAAAGAAATAACGATAATTGTAATATAATAGAAAAATTTGCTAGAAAGTTGATGACGCCTGGACACAAAGGAAAAAAGCATTTCAAAAGTTCTGGAAGTTGTACAGGAAAATATGAAAATTCTATAAAGATAATGAAATCTGTTTTTGAAAAAATTGAAGAAAAAACAAAAGAAAATCCTGTAAAAGTTTTAGTTAATGCTATTGAAAATTCAGCAATATTAGAAGAAGCTATTTCTTATCAGATTGGTGGAACAATAGCTAGAAGGTCAGTAATAACATCGCCTCAACGAAGATTCAATTCAGCAATGAGGTTAATAACTCAAGTATCATATCAAAAAGCACATGGTAAAACAAGTATAGTAAATACACTAGTTGATGAAATTGTAGCAGCATACAAAAATGATTATCATACTAGTCATGCTATAAGAGAAAAAAATAGAATAGAGAAAGAAGCAGAAGGTGCAAGATAATGCCAGATAAAGATTCTTTATCAAAAATAAAGGAATTGATACATAAACAAGAACATATAAGAAACATAGGTATAATAGCACATATCGATCATGGAAAATCAACTTTATCTGATAATTTATTAGCTGGCGCTGGTATGATTTCAGAAAAATTAGCTGGAAAACAATTATTCATGGATTTTGAGAAACAAGAACAAGAAAGAGGAATAACAATATATTCTGCTAATGCGTCAATGGTTCATGAATATAAAAATCAAAGTTATCTTATAAATTTGATAGATACACCAGGTCATGTCGATTTTGGTGGAGATGTTGCAAGAGCAATGAGAGCTGTTGATGGTTGTTTAGTTGTTGTTTGTGCTGTAGAAGGAGTCATGCCACAAACTGAAATTGTAATAAAACAAGCGCTTAATGAAAGAGTCAGACCAGTATTATTTATAAATAAAGTTGATAGATTAATAAAAGAATTGGTATTGACACAAGAAGAAATGCAAAAGAGATTCGAAAATATAATAAATGAAGTTAATGCATTAATTCAAAAATATTCTGATGAAGATTTTAAAAATGATTGGACAGTTAATGTAAAAAATGGTTCTGTTTCATTCGGATCAGCTTACAATAATTGGGCAATTTCTGTTCCATTCATGAAAGAAACTGGAGTATCATTCAAAGATATTATAAATTACATTAAAGATGAAAATGAAGACGAACTAAAGAAAAAATCTCCTTTATATAAAATATTGTTGGACGCTATAATAAGGCATTTACCTAATCCGAAATGCGCTCAAAATTATAGAATTCCTAAGATATGGCTAGGAGATCAAGATTCAGATATAGGAAAAGACATGAAAAACTGTAATCCAGATGGAAGATTGTCTGCAGTAGTTACAAAAGTTTATCCTGATCCTCATGCCAAATTTGTTGCTGCAACAAGAATTTTTTCAGGAAGTTTGAGCGAAGGACAAACTGTTCATTTAGTGTCAAAACATAAAGATCAAAGAGTGCAACAAGTATCAATATATAAAGGTCAACAAAGAATTAAAATGAAAAGTGTTGCTCCAGGAAATATAGTTGGTTTGGTTGGATTGCCTGATGTATTCTCTGGAGAAACATTATGCGATCCTGAATTAATCATTCAACCATTTGAAAGTATAGTTCATATGTTTGAACCAATTGTCACAAAATCTATAGAACCTGAAAGTACAAAAGAATTGCCTAATTTGATAGCATTCTTAAGAAGGGCTGGCAAAGAAGATCCTGGATTAATAACGAAAATAAATCAAGATACAGGAGAATATCTAGTTTCTGGACTAGGAGAATTGCATATAGAATCTAAAATAGAAAGAAAATTAAAAGAAAATAATATAAAAGTCAAAATGGGAAATCCAATAGTTATTTATAGGGAAACCGTTAAAAAAAATAGTGAAATTATAGAAGGAAAAAGCCCGAATAAACATAATAAAATATATATAAATGTTGAACCATTGGAACAAAAAATATATGATTCCATATCCAATGGAACAATAAAAAACGGAGATTTTAAGAAAAAGAATTCAATTCTATATTCTGAATTAAAAAAATGTGGTATGGATGCATCGCAAAATAAGAATGTAATAAAAGTCTATAACAAAAATTTATTGATAGACATGACAAGAGGAGTACAATATTTAAATGAAATTTATGAAATGATTAAAATGGCATTCTGTGAGATTATGAATGAAGGCCCATTAGCAAAAGAACCTTGTTCAAAAATAAAAGTTTTGATAGAAGATGCAGATTTACACGATGATCCAATTCATAGAGGACCAGCTCAAATAATACCATGTGTTAGAAATGCTATAAAACAATCAATGGCAGACTCAAAAATAACTTTATTGGAGCCGAAGCAAATAATAAGAATAGATGTGCCAATCGAATTAATGGGAAATGTTATAAAAGAAATCCAAATTAGAAGAGGACAAATACTAAATATGAAAGAAGAAAAAAGCACATCAATAATAAAAACTAAATGTCCTATATCTGAAATGTTTGGATTTGATGCTAGATTGAAATCTATAACAGGCGGAAAAGGATTTTATTCGTTGATTGATGTTACATTTGAAGAATTGCCTGACGACATTCTAGAAAATAGTATTAAAGGAATAAAAGAAAGAAAAGGACTTAAGTAAATATATAAATATTAGTTCAATTATTTATGTTTATAATGTAAAAACAAATGACGTGATAAAATGACTGCAAAACCACATATTAATATAATTACTGAAGGTCATGTAGACCATGGGAAATCTACCCTTATAGGAAGATTGTTATTTGATACAAAATCAATAAAAGAATCTGACATGAGAAAGTTAGAACAAGAAGCTAAAGAAAAGAAAAAGGAAACTTTCGAGTTTGCTTTTGTTATGGATACATTGGATGAAGAAAGAAAAAGAGGCTTAACAATAGACATTTGTCACAAAAAGTTCGAATCAAAGAAATATTTTTTTACGATAATAGATTGTCCTGGACACAAAGATTTCATCAAAAATATGATAACAGGAGCTAGTCAAGCTGATGCCGCTATTTTGGTATTATCCGCAAAAGATGGAATACAAGAACAAACAAAAGAGCATGTCTATTTGTCTAAAGTTTTAGGAATTGAACAGTTAATAATTATAATTAATAAAATGGATACTGTAAATTATGATCAAAAAGTATTCGAAAATGTAAAACAAGCATTGAGTAAATTATTGATGGGAGTTGGATATAAAGTTGATAAAATACCATTTATACCAGCATCTGCTTGGAAAGGAGACAATATAGTAAATAGATCTGATAAATTGAGTTGGTACAAGGGTCCAACATTATTAGAAGCATTGGATGATAATATAGAAGTAAAAGAGAAACCTGTTGGGAAACCTTTGAGAGTTCCAATCCAAGATGTATATTCAATTACAGGAGTTGGATCTGTATCTGTTGGAGAAGTTAAGTCTGGAATAATGAAGGTCGGAGACAGTGTAGTATTTATGCCATCTAATGTAAAAGGCGAAGTCAAGTCAATAGAAATGCATCATCAATCGATGGAGCAAGCAATGCCAGGAGACAATATAGGATTTAATGTCAGAGGCGTTGGAAAAAAAGATATTCATAAAGGAGATGTTTTGGGAACTGTTAGTAATCCTCCAAAACCTGTAAAAGAATTTACTGCGCAAATAATAGTATTGCAACATCCAACTGTAATAACAAAAGGTTATTCTCCTGTTTTTCATTGTCATACAGCACAAGTTTCATGTAAAATTGAAGAAATAATAGCAAAATTAGATCCTAAAACGGGTGGAGTGTTAGAAGAGAATCCTGATTTTATAAAAACAGGAGATGCTGCAAGAGTTAAGGTAATTCCAACAAAACCACTTGTAGTAGAGAAACAATCAGACATACCAGAACTAGCTAGATTTGCTATACGAGATATGGGGATGACAGTAGCAGCTGGAATGATTTTAGATGTAGTTGTATAATAAATAGTATATTTTTTTTGGTGATTAAAATTACTGAAATAGATAAAAGTTTTAATAAGCAAATATTGGATAGTATACCTGATGGATTAGTAGTTGTAGATAATAATGGCAAATGGTTAATGACAAATAAACCAATGTCTGAAATAATTGGATACACAGAAAAAGAATTATTAGAAAAAAGTAGTTTTGATCAACCATTTCTTAAATCATCAAATATACAAAGACTTCTAAAAGAAATGTGGGAAAGAGTTGATGCTGGCGAAATTGTTACTGATGTAGAAGCACAATTGACAAGAAAAGATGGGAAAAAAGTATTTTTATCTTGCTCTGAGAGTGCAATAAAGGATAAAGATGGAAAATATATTGGAAAAGTGCTTATTTCGAAAGATATAACAAAAATAAAGGAAAAAGAAACTGAATTAAAGAATGCTATATTTCGTTTTGGATTTGTTTTATCAAAAATTTCAAAAGGAAATTTAGATGTGGAAGTCGATGTAGATCAAATTGTTAAAGAATATAGACCAATAGCAGAAAATATAAATGAAATGATTCCTGCTATAAAAGAACGAGAAGAACAATTAAAAAAGACAGAATTATATTTTAGAGAATATTCTAAAAAAGTGTTAGAATTGGCAAAAGGATGGGGTATGGGAGAAATATTCAAAAGAGAAATGAATGAATGGGAAAAGACTAATATTATTAATAATCGACAAATAACGAAAACAATGTAATAAACATATAATTGTAATATTAAAATATTTAATAATGGATAAATCAATAACATTGATAAAACTTGGCGGTTCAATAATAACAGATAAATCTAGACCATATACAGCAAATTTTGATATAATAAATAAACTTGCAAAAGAAATAAAAGAGATAAGAGAAGAAGAATGCCTTAATTTGATTGTAGGACATGGAGCTGGTTCATTTGCTCATACAAGTGCAAATAAATATAAAACAGCATCCGGATTTATAAATAAAGGTAGTAAATATGGATTTTGTTTTGTACAAAATGATGCTTCAAAATTAAACAGAATAATTGTAGAAAGTTTTATTAACAACAAAGAAAAAGCAATCTCTATTCAAGCATCAGCATGTTGCATAGCAAATAATTCTAAAATCATAAAATTTTATTTGGAACCTATAAAAAAAATTATTGAATATGATATGCTCCCTATTGTTTATGGCGATGTTGGAATAGATCTAGGAAAAGGATCATGTATATTATCAGCAGAAAATTTACTATGTCATTTAGCAAAAGAACTGTTAGCAGAATATAAAATAAATATTATAATGGTTGGTAAGATTGATGGAGTATTCACATCTGATCCTAACAATGATAAAAATGCAAAATTAATAAAAGAAATAAATAAAGACAATTGGGAACAAATAAAAAATCATGTTGGTAAATCTGATTGTGTTGATGTAACAGGAGGTATGTTACATAAAGTTGAAAGCTTATTAGATGTTGCAAAGATTGGCATAGAATCACAATTAATCAGTGCAAATATTGATAATAATCTAAAGAAAGCTATAAAAGGAGAATATGTGAAAGGAACTAAAATAAAATGGTAAAATGAGAAATTATATAGAAAACATGAAATTGAGGGTAATTGAAAAGCCTGTTTCAGTTGATTATGAACTTTCATCTATTTGCAGTAAATTAGAAAATAAACCTACGGTAATAAGTCTAAAAGAATATCAAAATGTTAAAGTAATTGTTGGATTATGTGGTAACAGAGATTATTTAGCAAATAGTATAGGAACCACTAAAGAAAACTTAATTTTTAAAATTTCTAAGGCAATTGATCAAAAAGGTGATATAACTATATCTGATAAAGCTAATTTTTTTGAAAATAAAATAAAAAATCCAAACATAATAGATAATATACCAATACCTATATTTTATGGAGAAAAGAAAAGGAGATATTTCTCTTCTTCGATAATTATTGCAAAATCAAATAATAATCAAAATATGTCATTTCATAGAATGATGTATCTTGGAAAAAACAAGTTCTCTGTTAGAATAACGCCTAGACATCTGCATGAATTGTATAATAATGCTAAAGATGATCTTGAAGTCGCTGTTGTTATAGGTGTACATCCTGGAATAGAATTAGCAGCATCTACATCTTATACAACAGATTTTGATGAATTAAAATTTGCTTCTGCTATATTGAACAATTTAGATGTTACAAAAATAGGAAATATATTAGTTCCATCTGACTCGGAAATTGTTATGCATGGAAGAATAACAAAAAAAATGGATACTGAAGGTCCTTTTGTTGATTTGACAGGAACTATTGATATCGAAAGACAACAACCAGTTTTTGAGTGCGACGAATTATATTATAGAAATAGACCATTTTTTAGAACAATCTTACCAGGAGGACTTGAACATAGAATTTTAATGGGAGTTCCGCAAGAACCAAGAATTTATAAAATTGTATCAAACACAATTCCTACAATAAAGAATATATGTTTAACAGAAGGTGGATGTTGTTGGTTACATGGAGTTGTGTCAATAAAAAAAAGGAAAGAAGGAGATGGAAAGAATGCAATATTGGCAACATTGGCTGCTCATCCATCAATGAAAATGGTTGTTGTAGTTGATGAAGATATAAATATATTCAATCCATTGGATGTAGAATGGGCTATAGCAACAAGATTTCAGGCGAATAAAGATTTGATAGTGGTGCCAGATGCTAGAGGGTCTAGCTTGGATCCATCTTCTGATTTAGAAAATAGTCTAACATCGAAATGGGGATTGGATGCAACGAGAAGTATGTTTAAAGATGATAAACTATTTAAAAAGGTTAAATTGCCGCTTGATATAAAAGAAGATGATTATAGGTTGGTAAAATAATGTATTTAACAAAAAAAGAGGAATCAATGCTAAATCAAGAGTATGGTGTAGCAATATCGAAATGCATGAAGCTTCTTGTTAGACTAGGAGATATATATGGAGCTGATAGAATGGTTAAAGTATCTTGTTCGCAAGCATCAGGTGTTTCATATAAATCTATAGGAGATCCTGGAATAGAATTTCTTAAAGGATTTGTAGAAGAAGGAGCAAAAGTTGTAATACCTACTTTTTTAAATCCAGCTGGAATGGATCTAGACAATTGGAAAGTTTTTCATATTTCAGAAAAATTTGCAAATAAACAAAAAGAAATAATAGATTCGTTCAGAAAAATGGGTGTCATAATAACATGTTCATGCACACCATATTTGTTTGGTAATTTACCTAGATTCATGGAGCATCTAGCATGGAGTGAATCCTCTGCGGTTGCGTTTGCAAATTCTGTTATTGGAGCAAGAACCAATAGAGAAGGAGGACCATCTGCATTAGCATCTGCAATTACAGGTAGAACACCAAACTATGGATTACATTTAAAAGAAAACAGAAAACCAAATTTTCTTGTAAATATCAATACAAAAATAAAAACAAATTCTGATTTCGGAGCTTTGGGTTATTTCATAGGAAAAACTGTTAAAAATAAAATACCATATTTTTCTGGAATAAAACAATGTAGTACAGATAATTTGAAATCATTAGGTGCTGCTATGGCAGCATCAGGAGCAGTAGCATTATTTCATGTAAAAAATAAAACACCAGAATTTATGCTCCACAAAAAAGATATACATGATTTAGAAATAATTGAATTTTCAGAAAATGATCTTAAGAAAAGTTATGAAGAATTATCAGATTGTTCTGATCCTGATTTGATAGTAGTTGGTTGTCCTCATGCATCCATATCAGAAATACAAACATTAAATAAAAAATTGAAAAATAAAAAACTAAAAAAGAAATTTTGGATATGTACATCAAAATCAATAAAGGCTTGGGCAGATAGAATGGAATATACAAAAAATATACAAAAAGCAGGAGCTGAAATATTATGTGATACATGTATGGTAGTATCTCCATTAGAAGAATTCGATTTCAAATGTATTGGTACAAATTCTGGAAAAGCAGCAAAATATATTCCAGGATTTTGCAAGAAAAAGGTTTTTTTTGGTAATATAGATTCTCTGATAAAAAAAGGGTTGAAAAAATGAAAATAATAAAAGCTAGATCAATTTCAGAAGGTAAAGGAAAAGGAGAGGTAATAATTCTTAAAGAACCATTCGGTTTTTATGGTAATATAGATCCAAAAACAGGTGTTATAATTGAAAAAGGAAATCCAATTAAAGGACAATGCATAAAAAATAAAGTTTTTGTATTTTCTAATGGAAAAGGAAGTACTGTAGGATCTTATGTGATATATGCGTTAAAAAAGAACAGAGTATCTCCTGCAGCAATAATAAATATAGAAACAGAAACTATTGTTGCGACAGGTGTTATATTAGCAGAAATACCATGTGTAGATAAACCAGAATTAGATATATTCAAATTTCTTAAAGATGGAGATATTGTTGAAGTAGATGCTGATAAAAAAGAAATAAGAATATTATGAAAAAATATGTTGTAGCAATAACAGGGGCAAGCGGAATAATTATTGGAAAAAGATTAATCGAAATATTATGCAAGAAACATAATGTATACGCAATAGTGTCAGAAGCGGCAAAAATTGTTTCAAAATATGAAATTGGTCAAGAAAATATATTTACAAAAATACCAAAAAATGTTACAATGTACAATGAATGTGATATATATAAAAATATAGCTTCTGGTACATGTAAAATACAAGGAATGGTAATTGTTCCATGTAGCATGAAAACAATGTCCGCAATAGCAACAGGATTTTCATTTAATTTAATTACTAGATCTGCTGACGTATGTATCAAAGAAAAAAGAAAACTTATCATAAGTCCAAGAGAATCACCGATTAGTGAAATTCATCTAGAAAATATGCTAAAACTTGCAAAACTAGGCGTTTATATTGTTCCACCAATGGTTCAGTTCTATTCAACAAAAAATAAACAACAAATAATAGATTATATATGCGGGAAAATCTTAGATTGTTTAGAATTACAACACACATTATATAAAGAATGGAATTTAGAATAATCTATATTTATAAATAATTGTTTAAAATAAAATTATGGAAATAAATGTTTCTTCTCCTGGTAACATATTTCTTCTAGGAGAGCATTCTGTTGTTTATGGAAAAGATGCCATAATAAGTGCCATAAACATGAGAACAATATGCAAAGTATCAAAGAGATCAGATGATGTAATAAAATTAAATTCAGAAGATTATGGGAAATTTATTGAAAACATAAAAAACTTAGAAGCAGTTGAAGAATATCATAATCGAATAGATCTTGTCAAAGATCTAGTTTCAACTTTTTATAAGAAATTTGAAATAGATAA
The DNA here is from genome assembly GCA_030642125.1 of Candidatus Aenigmatarchaeota archaeon. Classification (GTDB taxonomy): domain Archaea; phylum Aenigmatarchaeota; class Aenigmatarchaeia; order DAOWOJ01; family DAOWOJ01; genus DAOWOJ01. The sequence continues at coordinate 10,447 of DAOWOJ010000001.1, forward strand.
TGGAATAGACATAAGAATTAATTCCAATATTCCAAAAGTTTCTGGTGGAATGAGTTCTTCTACAGCTGTCCTATGCTCTGTTTTAGATGCTCTAAATAAATCATTCAATAAAATAAATAAAAACGATTATTTTAATTTCTTGATTCCGTTTCAGAGAAAAATTCATGGAGGAACTGCTTCTGGTGTTGAACTTTTTTCATCGATTTTTGGAGGATATAACAAAATAAAAATGTCGCCTCTGACTTTTGAAAATTTAGGGAACTTAAAATTGCATATACTGATTGTTGATACAGGAATCGAAGCTAGAACAGCAGAGACTGTTTCTTATGTGAGAAATGGATGGAAAAATGATAAAAACAGTTATGAAAATATATTTAATGAAATACATGATATTGTAAACAATGGCAAAAAAGCAATTAAAGAAAATGATTTAGAAGAATTAGGAAAGTTAATGTTAAAAGATCATGAATTATTATCAAAAGATCTTGGTGTATCGCATCCAAAATTAAATAAAATTGTTAAAATTGCAAAGAAAAATGGTGCATATGGAGCAAAGCTGTCTGGTGGTGGAAAAGGTGGTGTTGCAATAGTATTGTTTCCAAAGAATAAAGAAAAAATAATAATAAAAAAATTATTATCTCAACTAAAATGTAAAATTTATAGAACAGAAGTTGGAGTATGTGGATGTGAGAATATAAAATAATCAATAAATGTTTTATTGTATAATCAATTACTTTAATTTTAAAATCTCATATAATAAAAATATTTAAAGTATTTCGAAATTATTTGAGTTAGTAATATGATTTTTTCCTACGTTTCTTTATATGACTATCACAACATGTAAAACTAGAAATGTTACTTTCTAAGTTTTCATAATTAGTATCTTTACCAAAGATATCTTCAATGTTTTCACCAAATCTGTTTTCGCCACTTTTTACTTGAATAAAAGTTCCATCAGCATTACTTGATAGCTCATCGAATTTCTGTGAATTATTTGATATACCAGTCACTTCTTCAATTTTATAACCTTCCAATTTTATCATTTCTATTACTTTATGTAAGTTGTTGCAATATTCTACATTTAATTTTATTTTTTGTGGCATTGTTATGCCTATTGTTCCTTTGCCTATATTTTTATAATTACAATTAAGTGTTTCAGTCACTTCATCATTAACTTTATTATTGAATATTATTGAACCTGTATATTCTGATTCTTGATTTTTAATCATATAATCAATTAATTCTTCCATATGTCCTTTTGGTTCTATGTAATTGTACGGAATTTTAGTCATATTTAATCATTTCCTTTATAATTTTATTATTATGTAGTAATTATAAATTATTGTTATAATATAAATATTTTTTTACTTTGTTTAAAGTTGTTTAATACTATGAAAAAATATATCAAAAGAATATAAATTAATAATGAATTCAGAATAATATGCTAAAAAAGATATTAAAATTGCTAAAAATGATTGATTTATAATGATTTGAAATTTTAATTTTTGTTTGTTTAAATAATTTATTATTTTATTAAAAAAGAATATTTTGTAAAATTTTTATATTTTTAAATAAAATGTCTTTTAATCATGTGTTCGTATAAGCAATTGTTTATTTATCTAGTTATAATTATTTGTTCTAATTCTTCAAGCATTTTTTTTACTTTTGGTTTTTCAAAATGTTTTCTTGCAGGATTTAAAATTTCAATTAATTTTTCAGATAATGCATTCTTTAAATCCATTGGATGAAGTTTCTTTTCTAAAAAATCATTTTCTATCTGATTATATGAATAATAAGTTATATCTCCACCAAATTTTTTATGTCTTTCTACATTAAGTTCAGATTTACTGTCTTTGAATATAAGATATTTTACCCAATCTAAAATAGGGTTGAATTCTGATTCCCCTTCTGGACAAAAAGCATTCATTATTTTTCTTTTAATTTCTTCTTGAGAATCATGAATAAATATACATGTGTTTGGTTTTGATTTGCTCATTTTTAGAGCAGACCACATTTTTTGTAATTTATCTTTTGGTACAGGCCAAATAAGAGGTTTTCCAAGTCCTAAAATTAAATGATGATGGATTGCAACAGGTTTAATTTTATTTTTTTGTTTATCTAACAATGGTTTAGTTTTTATTTTAAGAGCAATATCTCTCATTATTACTTGAGCTTTTCTTTGGTCAATTCCAGAATGTGGTAAATGTATTCCTTGAGTAAAGATATCTGCAACTTGCATTGGAGGATAAATTAATTTTGCAAAATCTACAGAATCTCCTTCTTTTCTTCCCATGATTGCAATGCTTCTTAATATTCTTGAAAGAGATATATTTTTGCTTACATCTATCATGGTTTCCCAATAATCATCATTATTGTGATATAAATCTGAACCTAAAGTAAATTTTAATTTATCTGGATTGCCTCCAAGACATTTCAAACTAGTTTTCAATCCTTCTTTAAAATATCCACCAGCTACTTTTTTTATTGTTTCTATGTCTCCGTCAAGTTTATCATTTATCCAAGTGTGCCAATCTGCTAGAAAAATTGAACAATCGATTCCAGCATCCATAAAATCTTTTACTTTTGACATGCATATTAATCCAGTTCCTAAGTGTATTTTACCAGAAATTTCAAAGCCAATATAATGTTTAATCTTTGTTTCACTATCTAAAAGAATCTTCAGATCATTTTCAGTAATAATTTCTTCGGTATTATTTTTAATTAAATCAAATCGTTTTTCAATATCCATGTTTATTATTTGAATATATATAAAATAAATATAATGAAGTTTTATGTATATGGATAACACAATTTTTTCTCTGTTCCAGAATAAGATATAAAAGTTTTTGCTTTCAAACATTGCATTAATTTGCTTTCAGAACTTCTTAATCCACTTTGTTTTGTGCCTCCCCAATAATCTCCTCCTGAAAATGGAAGGTTTACATTGTTTATCCAAACCATTCCAACATCAATCTTTTCTCCAATTTTTTTTCCTTTTTCAATATCCTTTGTCCAAATTGTAGTCCCTAATCCATATTTTGAGTTGTTGGTTAATCTGATTGCTTCATCTTCATTTTTTATTGTTTTGATTGAAATGATTGGTCCAAAAGTTTCTTCACACATTATTTTCATTTCTTCTTTCATATTTACTAAAACAGTTGGCTCAAAGAAAAACCCTTTGCCTTTAATTTTATTGCCACCAACTAAGACTTTTGCACATTCAGAAATTGCTTCTTTAACATGATTTTCAACTTTATTTAGTTGTTTTATATTTATTAATGGTCCAAAATCAATTTCTTTTCTTAATTTTTTGACTTCTTCTACAACTTTTTTAATGAATTCTTCAGAAATTTCTTCTGAAACATAAACTTTTTCTATTGAAGTACAAACTTGTCC
>DAOWOJ010000096.1 GCA_030642125.1 Candidatus Aenigmatarchaeota archaeon
GATATTTTAAAAATCCTTTAGAATATATATCCACTAAAACTAGGTTGTATGTGAAGTGAGTTCTGATATAAGTTGTTATACAAAATAGTTTTCGGTGGCTAAAAAGTAGAATATGGACTTAAACAATATTGTTTATATATTCTTAATATTAAGGTGAATATATAGAAGACAATTATTACATCAATATAAATAATTATAATTATTCTTTATCTGATTATGTCAAAAAATTAGAACATTCAAAATTATTATCAAGTAGGAAAATCATACAAGAAAACATTAAAGAACTATTCAAGTTTGTCATAATAGAAAAAAGTATGGAAGAGTTAAGCAGTAAGATAGGCATTAATTCAAAAAAAATTCTTGAATTAACAAAATTAACTGATGTTTCCAGAATAAAATTGGTTGATGCAAATTTTGCAAGAGTTTTAGTTGATTCAAGCTATAATACTGTAAAAAAAGTAGCAAAAGATAATATATGTGCTCATAACGTAAGATCTGGAACAAGTTCTTATTTTTAATTCATTTTTCATCATATATCCTGTATTATTAGCATCCTATTCTTAATACATAATGGTTAATGAGAATCAATATCCCAGCAGCCAAGAACCACGCTATGACTGACAAAAGAAGTGATTCTATGAGATCGCGTTTTCCTTGCAAGTAATAGAATGTAATAAGGAAAATAAATATGGTAGGTATGGAATACATGCTGAATAGGGTAATTTCTTTTAGATTGGATGGGTTCACAGAGCGACCAATAAAGAAATATCATACTAAAGTTACAACAGGAAAAAGTACAAAAAGTCCTGAAATAAGCAAATATTTTGTTTTAGATAGTAATGAAACTACTACAATCAATGCTCCGCCAGCGAAGAAGTGCATCAGTATCTCAATTAAGCTCATTTTGTATCTCCTATTCTTGTTTAATTATATTACAATAACTAATAATAGGATCTTCTAAAAGGTGAAGCACTAAACATTCAAAAATCAAAGATTTAAAAAACATGACGATATTGCTGCAATTTCAGTTACATTATAAAAAACTTTCAAGAATTATTTACTTCGTTTCACTCCGCAAATTTCATATACGCTAGGAACATTATCTGAAATTGTCCTCACACAAGCCTTAAAGAAATTTAGATATTTGTTCAAGTGATGTAATTCTGTTTGGATACTCAGGATGCTTTTCTTTTCTATCAATTAATATTCCTTTTAGTCCAAAATTTTCTGCTGCTTGGACATCATTCTTTAATGAATCTCCTACCATCAAAACCTCATTCTTATTCACTTTCAATTCTTTAATCATAATTTCAAAGATTTTTGGATGTGGTTTTAGTATTTTTGTTTCATATGATTTAAGAACAACATCAAAAATATCTTGCATTTTGAATTTCTGTTCCAATCTCTCGAAACTTTGGTAAAATGTATTTGAAATTAATCCTAATTTGTAATTTTTCTTTAATTCATTTAATACATTCAAAGTTTCAGGAAAAGATTTTTGAGAGCAGAGTGCTTCTTCTAATATTTCTTTTAATTCATTAATCAATTTGTTAGTATGCTTAATATCCAATTCTTCTAATAATTCCTTTATTGACACTTCTAATTTAGAATGTTTTTCAAGCATAAAATGTTTCTCAAAAATCTTCAGAAATTTATAATCTTTCAGGTTTTCACCAATTCTTTCTGCAAATATTGAAAACGGATGAGGCTTTTCTAACTGATATCCAAAAAGAGTATCCCAACAATCAAATATTATTGCTTTTATCATAATAATTAATTAAATTTTTATTTCTTTAATGAGTTTATTATTTGGATGTCTTTTGTGTAATTATATTTAATAGATATTGACATGAAACTTTGTTGCATTGCATTCACTACGTTCAGGTTTGTTAGAATTGATTAAGATATAAATTTTCTCCGCTACGCTCCTGTACATATAAGCGAATATATTGTTCGTTTGTTGCATTTATTACACCAAAATCGAGTTTCGTCCAAATTGAATTTTTGAGGCAACCAGAAAAAATTCAATTTTTATTAATTCCGATGTTAAATCAGCCGAGGGCGTAATCGGAGAGTTAAACGTATCCAAATGGAATGGAACGAAGAAGTCAGATCGCGAACAATACATTATTAAATTATAATATAGTTATTAATTATATGAATGTTTCCGGAATTTAGTTTGATTTCGCCTAGAATTATAAGTATTTTGCCATATCTTCTAAAATTTCATATTCTGCATGAACTCTTTTCTCTGAAGTTTTAGATTCTGTAATTGCTCGACCAATTACTAAAATATTTGAGCCATCCTGAACAGCATTTCCAGGAGTAAAAATTCTTTTGTGGTCTGCACCAGCAGGAGTTCTTGGTCCTTTTATTCCTGGTGTAACATATATAAAATCATTTGGAAGTTTATTTCTAATTGCATGAAGGTCAACAGCAGAACAGACAATTCCGTCCAAACCTGCTTGATTTGCCATATTAGCAAAATTAAGAACACTATCAGGAACAAGATTTTCTAATCCTAATTGTCTAATAAGCTTATCAAATGGATTTCCATATTTTTTTAAATATTCTTTTTGCAAATCTAATTTTCTTTTTTCATTTTTTTCTTTTTTGACTAATATTTCCATATTAATAGCGTTTTGAAAAGGAAAATTGCACAATGTATTCCTTGCTGTTTCATAGTGAGTCTGAATTGGAAGTAATCTAATCACTGGAATAGAGTTTTGTATATATCTCAAATTATCTAAACTTGTTAAAATAGTTACAGCAGTTATTTTTGGAATTTCAGTTCCATATTTTTCTGCTCCGTTTTTTGCTTCTTCAACTGCTACTTGCATCATTTCTAATCCTCCAGATGAATGCACATTAAACATATAAACTTCTAATTTGCTTGCAGCATCAGCCGCTCCTTTAATAGTATTCGGAATATCATGATATTTTAAATCAA
>DAOWOJ010000105.1 GCA_030642125.1 Candidatus Aenigmatarchaeota archaeon
AATATCTATTCAAGCTATAAATCCAAAAACAAATGCTCCATATTCACAGAATATGATTTTAAATGCAATGAAAGAAGCAGGAGTTCATGTAGATTTATTTGTTCCAGTAGATAAACAAATTAGTGACGTATTAAAAAAAATAATGATATTGATTCCGATAAAAATAGAAAAGTTGATTTTAATGATAAAAACGCCAATTAAATTTTCATTTATGAAAAATAAATTAAACGGATTTGGAAAAATTATAAAAGAAGAATATAAAGATTATTATTCTGTTTCTATTGAAATTCCATCAAGTATGAAAGATAATTTATTTTCTTTTGTGAATAAAATATCTAATGGAGAAGCAGAAATAAAGGTTGTAAGTAAATTATGAAAAGAGAAATTGTAATTCCCGGTGAACAAATAGATTGTTTAAAAATTGGACGCGGATGTTTTGAAGAAAATGGTAAATTTTATTCGAAATTTTTTGGTGTTATTGACAGAAAAGAAGACAATTTTGTTAATATACTTCCGTTGAATGGAAAATATATTCCAAAAGTTGGAGACAAAATAGTTGGCATAATAATTGATGCCCAATTCTCATTTTTTTCAGTTGATATAAATTCTCCTTACAAAGCGTCTCTTCCACTTTCTGAAACACAAAATAGATTTGATTATAATAATAAATTAAATGTTGGAGACATAATTCATGCAAATATAATTAGAATTACTGATGATAAAAGTATTCAAATATCTATGAAAAATGGTGCATTCAGAAAATTAGTTGGCGGTATTGTAATTAAAATTATGCCAACAAAAGTTCCTAGATTAATAGGCAAGAATGGAAGCATGATTGAAAATATTAACAATAAAACTAATTGTAAGACAACAATTGGTCAAAATGGATTTGTATTTGTAAGCGGTGAAAATGAAAAATTATGCATAGAAATAATCAAATACATTGATAAAAATGCACACGAAGATGGTCTAACAAATAAAATAAATGAAATGTTGGGAGAATTAAATGAGAAATGATAATAGAGAATGGGATGAAATTAGAAAAATGGAAATGAGAGTCGGAGTATTAAAAAATGCTAATGGATCGTCTTTTGTTAGAATGGGAAAAACATTTGGGGTAGCTGCTGTATATGGTCCTAAATCTTTGTATCCAAAATTTCTTCAAAATTTCGATAGAGCAATTTTAAGATGCTTTTATTCTATGACACCATTTTCTGTTATGGACAGAAAAAGACCTGGTCCTGATAGAAGATCAACTGAAATTAGCAAAGTAATAAAAGAATCATTATATCCAGCTGTTTTTTTAGAAAATTTCTCTAGAACATCTATAGATATTTTTGTTCATATAGAACAGGCAGATGCTGGAACAAGATGCGTAGGAATAAATGCAGCATCTTTAGCATTAGCTGATGCTGGAATCCCTATGAGAGATCTTGTAACAGCATGTGCTTGTGGTGTAATAGATGGAAACATCGCATTGGATCTAACAGGCGATGAAGAAAAAATAACAGATTGTGATTTAGCATTAGCATGCATGCCTAGAAATAAACAGATTTCTCTTTTGCAGATGGATGGAAATATCGAATCAGAACTTGTTAACAATATTATAAAGATGTTATTGAATGGTTGCGATAAAATATACGAAAAACAAAAAGAAGCTTTGAAACATAAATACGAGGTAAATGAATGAATGAAGATTATTTGTTATCTCTAATAAAAAAAGACAAAAGAATTGATGATAGGCGTCTTGACGAATTCAGAAAATAGATCTTAAAACAGATGTAATAAATAATGCTAATGGTTCTGCTAAAGTAAAATTTGGAGACACAATGGTTTTAGTTGGAATTAAATTAGGGATAGGACAACCATATTCAGATAATCCTGATAAAGGAATTTTAACTGTAAATTCAGAACTTACACCAATAGCTTCACCATATTTTGAACAAGGTCCTCCGAAAGAAGAATCAATTGAATTATCTAGAGTAATAGACAGAGGAATTAGAGAAAGTGGTGCAATAGATATGTCAAAACTTTATATAGAAGAAAATAAAGTTTGGATGGTATTCGTAGATATAGATGTATTAAATCATGATGGAAATTTAATAGATTGTTCTGCACTTGGTGCGATAGCATCTCTATTAAATGCATATATCCCAAAATTTGAAGATAATGAAATTATCTATGGCGAAAAAGCTGAAATGTTACCTGTTAATAAAAAACCAATAGCCATTACTGTTTCCAAAATAGGAGAAAAATTTTTGTTAGATTTATGTGTACAAGAAGAAAAAATAATGAATTCTAGGTTAACTGTTACAACACTCGATGATGATAATGTATGTTCATTGCAAAAAGGTGGTTCCAGTGGTTTTTCTGCTGATTGTGTAGATAAAATTCTAGAAATTTCTAAAAATAAAGCAAAAGAATTTAGAAAACTATTATAAAATAATTAATATTAATTTATTTCAAAATATTGTGATATAACATCAGTTTTCAGTATTTATTATTGCTTTATGATATAACTATATAATGAAAACAAAGAAAGTAGGTTCAGCAGGAAGATTTGGATCTAGATATGGAACAAAAACAAAAAAAATAATTAATAAAATAGAAAAATTATATAAAAAGCAAGTTTGTCCATATTGCATGAATAAATCAGTAAAAAGGGTTGCTTCTGGTATTTTTTTATGCAAATCATGTAAAACTAAATTCACAGGAC
>DAOWOJ010000055.1 GCA_030642125.1 Candidatus Aenigmatarchaeota archaeon
AATTACAAGTTTGAATATTGTTGTAAATGGTGTAAATTCTGTAATTCAAAGCATGACTGACATGGAGGATATAAAAGAAATACTTTTGCTCAATAATGATGAAAATGATGAAAATGATACATATGATGAATTATACGCACAAGCAAAAATAGGATACATATTAAGTAATTATTTAAATATGCAAGAAGCTTTGTCAATAGATTTATTTTCTTTTAATGGCGATCATTATCACGTAGGCGAAAGCTTGTCAAAAAATGCCATAAATGAATTAACTATCGAAAGACTAAGACAAGAAACACTTTTATCCGACAAAGCTTCATACTGGTCTGGAATTATACATAATTATTATATATCATCAAATGTAGAATATATAGTAGCAAGATGTTCACTTATAACAGATATTGACCCTATAACACTTGAAGTGAAAGAAATTGGATTTTTAATATTAAGTTATGATGTACATGATTTTTCTCAATTTGATGCTACTAATCAAAAATACCAATCTTTTATTATGGTTGTTGATCAGAATGATTATATTATTTATAATCATGATCATCAGATAATAGGCAATAAAATTTCCAAGTCAATACAATCTTGTATTGAAAATGAAAAACGGGATTTTTTAAAAATAGAAGATAAAAAATATATATTAGCCTTTCAATGTGTTCCTAATACAAATTGGAGATTCATAGTAATGATTCCTGAAAGTGAAATTATAAAAAATGCAATTCATTTAAGTAACAATTTACTCATTGCTTTTTTTATATCTTTCATTTTTCTTTATTGGTTTTTTATGAATTTTTCGAAAAAATATATTAATCCAATATTAAAATTAACAGATCACCTTAAAGAATATAGTAATGGGAAAGAACTAAAACCATTAAAACGATCACGAAAAACCTATGACGAAATTGATGATCTTATCACTTGGTTCAATAAATACATAGAAGTTTTATCAGATAAAAGAATTGCAGAGAATAAATTATATGAAAGTATAATTCAACAGAAACATTTGATCAGAAGTATTACAGAGGCTATATTCCAATTGAATATGAATAGTGAAATATTATTTGTCAATCCTGCATGGAAAAATATTTCAGGATACAATGTAAATAATTGTATAGGGAAATCTTTATTTTTATTTATTTATCCAGATGATTGCGCGAAAATAAAAAATTGCCTTAATGGTTTAATAGAAAATAAAAGCAGCAATTGTACTGAAAAAATCAGGTTTATTAGAAAAGATTCCAGTATAAGGTGGATAGAAATACATTTTAATATAATGAAGATAGAAAGCGGTAATTATATCGTTGGTGTTTTTTCAGATATTAACGAACCAGTAGAGCTGAGTAAAATGAAGGATGAGTTTGTTAGTACTGTTTCTCATGAATTAAGAACTCCTTTGACCTCAATCAGGGAAAGTTTACATCTTGTATTAAACCCTGACACAGGAAGTTTATCTGATATGCATAAATCACTTTTGAGCATAACAACCAGAAATATCGATAGACTAAGCACTCTAATTAATAATGTTTTGGATTACCAGAAGTATAAGACGGAAACTTTGCATATACCTTTATATTTGGCTGATGTTAATAAAATTATTAATGATTTGATAAATTTTATGAAACCAATTGCAAATTCAAAAAGCATTAAACTAAGTTCTGAATTGGAAAATGATTTACCTTTTATTATGTGTAATAAAGATTCTATTATGCAACTTTGTATAAATTTAATGAATAATGCAATAAAATTTACCGATGAAGGTTCGATAAATGTAAAAACCAAATGTAAAAAAACGTGTATTGAAATATCGATATCTGATACTGGTATTGGAATCAAACAAAAAGATATTAAAAAATTATTTAAAACTTTTTCACAAATAAAAACTGATGCAAAAAAACAAACTAGGAGTTCAGGGTTGGGCCTTGCAATTTGTAAAAAAATTGTAGAAATGCACAATGGTTCCATTTGGGTTGAATCAACATATGGAAAAGGAACAACATTTTATTTTACTATTCCACTTGTTGGGTATGAAATTGAATAATAGTATTTTTAAATAATAGTACTTTTGGAAAAGTATTAAATAAATTAAGAATCTTTTAAATCTTTTTTTATTTCTTCAAATTGGTTTTCAATTTCTTTAAGCCTTGTTTTGCTTGCTTTTAAAAGTGATACTCCTTCCTTAACTTTTTCAAGTCCAGCTTCAATATCAATCTCTTCCTGACTCTCGAACCATTTATTAATTTGTTCGAGTTTTTTTAATGTTTCTGTAAGATTTAATGAATTCATAATCACTCCTACTTTGGTTTGATTTCTTCAACAGAGGAAATTATTTTACCATCGGTTATTTGAATTTGTATTTTATCTTTTTCATGTATTTGCTTTATAGACCTGACAACACGATTATCAGTAAAAAGTATGCAATAACCACGTTTCATAACAGCCTTGGGATTGTTTTGTTTTAATTCTTTTTCTGAATTAAGTAAATGAAGTTTAGAATGTTCAATAATTGATTCATATGAATGAATTATTTGATGAATATCTTTTAACAGAAAGATTTTTGTTTGTTTAATGTTTACTTCAAGAAAGTATAATGATTTGCTAATTTGTGTATGTAATTTATCAAAATCAAATATAATCTTCTGATAGAATAGAGTTATAAGAGATATGTGTTTTTTGACAATACTTTTTGATTTTATTATTTGAAGAGTGTATTGATCAATAATATGACTGGAATAAACAGATAATTTTTCTAATGATTGTTCCCATGACCGATTAATTTCACGTGCTGCAGCAGTTGGAGTAGATAAAGATAAGTCAGCAGCTAATGATAATAATGGTATGTCTTTATCATGGCCAATTCCACAAAGAACAGGAACTGGATAATTAACAATGGAACGTATCAAAGTCTCATTATTAAATGGTTGAAGACTTTCAAGACTTCCTCCGCCTCTAATAATAACTAACAAATCTATTGGTTTATCTCTAAAGTATTCTATGGATCTGTTTAGTTCTCGTATAGCTAAAGCTCCTTCAACGCGAGAATCGTATAATGAAATTTTAAAACCATATTGGCCAAGATTATTCAACAAATCATTTATAACAGCACCGTATTTTGAAGTGATAACTCCGATATTAACAGGAAGAAAAGGTAATTTTCTTTTTAAAGAAATATCAAATATTCCTTCATCTGTTAATTTTTTCTTTAGAGCTTCATAAGCTTTTTTTAAGGCTCCCTTACCAACAAGCTCAATCGTTCTGACTTTAATAGTGAAACGTCCTGTAGGTTTGAATATTTCAGGATATCCGCGAATAATAACTTCCATACCTTCTTTAACTGGAATATTACAGAGTTCAAAGTCGGATGACCACATAAAACAATTTAAGATACTACCGTCATTTTTGTCTTTTAAAGAGAAATAAGCATGTTTTCTGTAATCAAAACTAGAAATTTCCCCTTGTATTGAAACATTAAAAGATGAAATATTTTGATTAACAAGATCCAAAAATTGACTTACAGAGAAAATTTGATCTTTTTTATTTGTGTCATAGAAAGACAGAATATTTTTATTATTGCTTTTGAGTGAAGTTTCAGTACCCCAAAGAATTGAAAGAATATCCTGTCCATATTTTTCAAACTTTTTCAAACCAAGGCCTTTTACTGCAATAAATTCTTCTTTATTTTTAGGTAATTTTTCAACTATTTCTTCAATTGTTTTATTCTGAAGAACCATATATTGCTTAACATTTTCTTCTATGCTTTTTCTTGAACGCCAAATTTTTAAATTATTTAATATTTCTTGGTTCATCATTATCCTTATTCTAAAAATCAATCATTTTAAAAAGCTTAATTATTTTAATTGAAAAAAGCAAATGTATTAAAAATAAAAAAAAAATGAAATAATTACTTAATATTTATAGGTTTAAAATTAAAAAAATAAGAAAGTTTTAAGATTTAGACTTCACATTTTATTAAATATTTGAATAAAATTAAAGTGTATGATTAAAAATATGGTAATTTTTTAAATGCATAAAATATTGATAGTTGATGACGA
>DAOWOJ010000110.1 GCA_030642125.1 Candidatus Aenigmatarchaeota archaeon
ATGTTAATTGAAACTCTTGTGGAACTTGGTGCTAATGTCAGATGGGCAAGTTGTAATATTTATTCAACTCAAGATCATGCCGCTGCATATATTGCTAACAAAGGAATACCTGTATTTGCTTGGAAGGGTGAAACATTGGAAGAGTATTGGTGGTCAACAAAGCAGGCATTATTATTTAGTGAATATGAAGGTCCTGATTTAATTGTTGATGATGGCGGGGATGCTACTCTTTTTATACATGAAGGAGTTAAACTTGAAGAAGAATATAAAAAAACAGGTGTAGTTCCAAAAATAAAAACCAAAAATAAAGAGAAAGCAATATTACAAAATACAATTTTAGAAGATTTAAAATCATATCCAAATAGGTGGCATGAAATTGTTAAAAATATTAAAGGAGTTAGTGAAGAGACAACAACTGGTGTACATAGATTATATGGAATGATGGAAGATAAAACTCTGTTATTTCCAGCAATAAATGTAAATGATTCAGTTACAAAATCAAAATTTGATAATCTTTATGGGTGCAGAGAATCGTTAGCAGATGGGATAAAAAGAGGTACTGATGTAATGATTGCTGGTAAAAATGTTGTTGTTTGTGGATATGGAGATGTTGGGAAAGGATGTGTTCAATCAATGAAAAGTTATGGGGCAAATATTACCGTAACAGAAATTGATCCAATATGTGCGATGCAAGCTGCAATGGAAGGATATAATGTAAAAACATTGGAAGAAGTAGTTAAAAAAGGTGATATATTTATAACAGCTACTGGGAATTGTGATGTAATTAGAGCTGATCATATGGAAAAAATGAAAAATAATGCAATTGTTTGTAATATTGGGCATTTTGATAATGAAATACAAGTGAATGAGCTATATGCATTGCCTGGTGTAAAAAAAATCAACATTAAACCACAGGTGGATAAAATTTTATTTCCTGATGGACATTCAATCATTTTATTATCAGAAGGTAGATTAGTAAATCTTGGAAATGCAACCGGGCATCCTTCTTTTGTAATGAGTAATTCTTTTACAAATCAGGTATTGGCACAAATTGAATTATGGGAAAAAGATCATGAAAATAAAGTTTATCGTTTGAGTAAGGAATTAGATGAAATGGTAGCTAAATTACACTTGGAAAAATTGGGTGTAAAATTAACTACCATGACTGATAAACAATCAAAATATATTGGAATTGATAAAAAAGGCCCTTTTAAACCAGAGTATTATAGATATTAAAAATTTAATGTTTATGAATGTTTTAACACTATTAATAACTATATTAATTAGTTATTTATTAAATTAATTTTATGGAAAAATATTTTAATTTTAAAAGTTCACAGAATTTTAATAAGCATTCAATGATACTTTCTGTTAGTTTATTTATGGTGTTTTGTATTATTGTTGTTTTATTTTACTTGTATTTTATAATTCATCAAAATGCAAATGATTTAGATGAAAATGATGTTATTACTATTGAAATTCGAAAAGGAGATACTTTTAGAGAAATAGTTGGTATTTTAGATGATAATAAATTAATAAAAAGTCGTTGGAAGTTTATTTTTACAGCAAAATTATTAATGAAAACTAGAAGTATCCAAGCGGGCAAATTTGCGATTAATGGTGGAATTAATTATGTTTCATTAGTTCGTCTTTTAGAATATGCAACATTTTTACAAAAAAAAATTACAATTCCAGAAGGTATGGAATTAATTGAAATAGCAAATATTTTTGAAAAGGAATTACATATTCCAGTTGATAGTTTTTTAGTTTTAAAATATAATGTGTCTGAATTTCGTATTCAGTATAAATCAGTTGTAAGTATTGAAGGATTTCTTTTTCCAGACACATATTATTTTTTTGAAGATGCAAAAGCTAAAGATGTCATTCAGAAAATGGTAGATAATTTTAAGAAAAATATGAGTGTGGATTTGATTTGGGATGCGAAAGAAAAAGGGATGACAATTAATGAGGTTGTTACTCTTGCTTCAATAATACAAGGTGAAGTAATTTATGATTCCGAGATGTCAAAAGTAGCTTCGGTATATCTGAATAGATTGAGAAAAAATATGCGGTTACAAGCTGATCCTACAGTACAATATATCATTCCAGGTCCAGATAGATTATTAAAATTAAGTGAGTTGAGAATTGATTCGAAATATAATACATATATGCATAAAGGGCTGCCACCTGGTCCAATAAATAATCCTGGTTTAAAAGCTATAATTGCTGTTATTAATCCAGACACAACAGATTATATTTATTTTGTAGCAAGAGGAGATGGATATCATACCTTTTCAAGAACACTTTTAGAACATAACAAGGCAAAAAATAAATTAAAAAGAATCAGAATAAAACAGAAAAAGCAACTTGAAAAATTGAAAACTGAACAAATTAAAAAAGATACAATTATTTGTAGTTAATTATTTTTTATGGATAAATTATTAAATAAATTAAATAATAAACAACAAGAAGCTGTTACCTATATTAATGGCCCTTTATTGATTTTTGCTGGAGCTGGTTCTGGGAAAACACGAGTTCTGACTCATAAAATTGCTTATTTGCTTCATAAGAAAAAGACAACTCCAAACAGAATATTAGCTGTAACATTTACTAATAAAGCTGCTAAAGAGATG
>DAOWOJ010000090.1 GCA_030642125.1 Candidatus Aenigmatarchaeota archaeon
ATCATTGTCAAATATAACATTTATTTTATAATCGCCGATCAAAAGGTCTTCAAATATCAAACGTTCCAATATTATTGAATATTTTTTACCTTGAGTTGATATGTAAATTGTATTTTTGATGTCAAATATATTATTATATATATACATATTTATAATATCAAAAGGACCTTCTGCTAAAACTATTTGATCGTATTTTTCAAAATCCTTTCTTTGAAAATAATAAAATGCTTTTGGAACATCTTTATATCTTGTATTGTTTGAATTTATTAATCTAGATGTAACTAACTCATTATCGTAATTAATAAAATCACAAGACAACGTATTGTTTATTAACCCAGGACTAATTAAAAAATAATTAAAGTCAATATCCCCAAGTCTACTATAAAGATATTTTCTAAAAATAATATATTGTTCTGGATATTCCTTTGAAAATCTTATACTTCTATTTAAAATTGTTTTTTGTATGTTGTGTGTTTTATAGTTAATTTTTTTCTTTTTAATGTCATAATAATCTTTAGAAAAACTATAATGAACAAAATTCATTATATATTTTAATATATTTTCATCAGCAAAATTCGTCATCACTAATAATTTAATTAATGTTCCACTAGTATCACATCGGTGACAGTAAAATACTGGAGCATCGACAGATAGATATAGGTGACCGTGATTCATTGCGTTTGGTCGTAATGCATCATCACAAAAAGGACAATGAATTATAATTTGATCACCTATATCATTAAACATGTTCGGTGAGATTCTTTTTAAGTGTTGAGTTATCTCGTATATCTTTTTTAGATTGAACATATTAAGCCTTCAAACAATTGATATTATGTTTAAGTTTTAATGCAGTTAATTTAATTAAAGTTTCAGGATCATTTAATTCAGGAAATATTAAAACATTATAAAGTAATTGATTTAAAATATTTCCAATTATTGGTCCTGGAGTTAGATTAAATGTTTTCATAATTGTTATTGCATTAATTTTAAGGTCTTTGATTGAAAATGGCTGATATAAAATATTTTGGATATTATTAATTATTCCTTTAATATGGTTAATTGAATAATTGGGTTTTTTAAGATTCCCTTTACAATCAGCAATTTTTAATCTTAACCAATCACGATAATCAATATTACTAAGTTTAATTTTTTTTAAAGTATTTTTAATACCACGTTTAGTCATTTTGCTACCAGCAGAACGCATATGTAATTTTGTGAGTGCTGTCGCAAAAGCAATATCTTTCTTACTAAATTTTAATTGAAACAATACATTTTCAATTAAAACTGCTCCCGTTTTTTCATGTCCTTTAAAAGATCCATCATTGTTTATTTTCCATGATAATGGTTTTCCAATATCATGTAAATATCCAACTAATCTTAATAATTGGTTTTTAGAAGATATTGAATCACCAACAATCATTGAATGTTCCCATACATCTTCTGTATGGAATCGTCCATGAGGGTGACCATAACAATCATCTAATTCTGGGATGATATACTGTAGTGCCCCTATATCATGTAAGGCTTGAAAAAATATAGATGGTTTAGAATATGTTAAACTATTCCAAATTTCTTTATTTATTCTTTCTGGTTTAATTTCATTTACAAGATATGAAAATTTTTTAAGAGCCATAAATGTATTATTTTCAAATTTGCCTTTAATTTTTGATAAAAATCTACAAGCTCTAAGGATTCTACAAGGATCTTCGTAAATTCGTTTACTGGGATCTCCAGTAAATTTGATTATTCTGTTTTTAATGTCATCGACTCCATCAAAAGGATCAATGACTATTTTAGTAAAAGGACAAAATGCAATACTGTTGATTGTTAAATCTCTACGAGACAAATCTTCTTGTATTGTTTTTGTCTCTTCGATTTTACAATTTTTATCAGATTTACCGAAATATGTATCTTTTCGATAAGTGGCTATTTCGATTTCATTGTCAATTATTACTACTTTAAAATCTGAATTTACTGTGGTTATTTTATAATCAACTTTAAATAAATTGATTATATCGTCTATTTTGGCATTTGTTGTAAGATCTATGTCTTTAGATGGTTTATTTAAAAATTGATCTCTAACATATCCACCAACAATGAAACATTCATAATTATTATTGTGAAATTTTTCGATTATTCTTTTTATTTTTTCAATCATAATTATTATCCTTTATATAAAAATATTATTGTCATATGTCTCTTATGTGTTTATTATATTATTTCTATATAAAGAATAAGAAAATAAAAATTTAATAACTAGGATAATTATAAATTATCCTAGTTACTTTCCCTAATATAGGGCATTTAAGTCAGAACATATGTACTGCAATGCTCCTATTTCCCGAAGAATTTCAAGGAACCTTGGGAGATGCAAACCTTTTTGCATTTCCTTTTTCATTTCTGTATATGGTATCTCTTTTACGAGATACGCATATTTTTGGAGTCCTCTGAGCGTATAGTGCTCAAGGTTTCCATTTATTTCTGCAATTATTCTAGCTGCAGAAATAATGATAATTGGATCTTTACAGATCCACATTCGTGCATTATCCATATCATGTTTAGGGTAACTGTTATTGCCCTGAAACATGATACATCGATGTTTAAAATCGGTAATCCCGTCGTATGGATCAATGACCTTATCGGACTCAACATTCCATGCAATACAATTGCATGTAAATGCCTCCTTCGCCAAGATATTTAAAACTTTTACTTCTGAAGTAGTAATAACTTCAGAAATATTTTTAATTTTTCTATTTATGAAATACTTTCTGAAATCATTGCCTATAATAAATTCACTCATGATTTTTCTCCTTTTTTATTATTATAAATATTATATAGTTTCTTATATTATTTCTATATAAAAAATAAGAAAATAAAAATTTAATAACTAGGATAATTATAAATTATCCTAGTTATTTTTAATAAATCATATACAATTAGTCGATATTTTATTTTTATTTATTTTTAATAATTCTTTATATGATTGTGTTAAAGGATTATCGACACCTAACATTTTTTCAGCAATTACTAATACCCGTTTAAAATATTTATGAGCAGATATGTTTTTACCTTGTTTGACACAACA
>DAOWOJ010000115.1 GCA_030642125.1 Candidatus Aenigmatarchaeota archaeon
ATTTTAGTTTTGGATGATGAATATATTTATGATGTAAAATACATAATGGAACTAAGTTTTTAGGTTTATTATTATCATGATTATTGTCATGATGATGTACCTCAATAAAATATTTCTCTTTACAAACAACACATTCTTTTTTATGAAATCTAAAACATATTGTTCTATAACTTTTTAAATTTTCTGGATCAGGAATGTTTGGAGGACCAAAATATATTAAACGACAATCTCTTGAGCATGTAGTTGAACCAAATTTTGTTGGTTTTCCACACACTGGACATAATTTTCCTATATTATACTTACATGATTTTTCATGTTTATTAATATTATTAATAGATATCATATTACCACAAAAGAAACATTTCTTTTTTGATAGTATTGTTATTTTTCTATTGCCTTTTGCGTAAGAATTTTTTAGCCTTTTACTATTTTTTTTCTTTTGCCCTGAACACATTGGGGTCATTTTGCTACAACAATGTTTTCCATTTTTAAAAGTAAAGTTAGCCTCTTTTCCACAACCATAATCACATAACATAAAAGTAATCCTTTTATTATTTGTTCTTATTTATTGTGGTAGAGTTAATTTACTCTACCTAGCTGAGTTACAGTCCCATATTCTTATTTCCCTTTCAGATATGCAAATGTTGTGGCTCCCATATAAAAACCTATTATTGAAGACATACAAAAATAAAACCAAGTAATTACTTCACCCAAAACTTTAAGTTTTTCTATTGATATAGCGTCAGTAAATAGAATGAAAAAAGTAATGACTATAATAGATATAAGAGATGTCCATGCCATTCTTCTTCTATTTTTCCATCTAATTCTTCCGTTTCCGTTTGTAGTGACTTCATCTGCCATTTTATTATCCTCATGGAGCGGACGGTCGGATTTGAACCGACGATGCATAAATGCGCTGGCTTGGAAGGCCAGTCCTCTACCAGACTAAGGCACGTCCGCTAATTAAAATTCTTTTCATATGTTAGGTTAAAATTTAGAGCTATCTTTTTTCAAAAGATTTATGTTAAAATTAAAAAAATCAAGTGCACAATCAAAGTGGTCCAAATCTGTTTCCATATAAGATTTTAATATTTTGCATCTAATTAATAAGTCATTTAGATGCTGAGTTTTACAAATAGGAAGACATATACAATTTATACAGGGTAGTTCTGTTGGATTAAAATCCATTGCTATTCTTCTTTTGATATAGTTAAATCATGTGCCTTTTGGGTTTGTTCCTTTTTATGTGTTGCATCTACTGGATGCCAATGTCCAAATTTAACCCCACCACCATCAATATGCTGATGAAGTTTTTCTTCTGTTTTCGTTCTTTTTTGTTTTCCCATTCTTTTTAATTCCTTTCTTTTAAACAATTAACACAATTTACCTTACACCCAAGTGGTATTACAGGAAAGATATTTTTTAGCATTCTTTAATCTATTTCTTAATTCTTTTGTATCTAATGTATCACAATAAATACCACTAACAGGCATACCAGAATTTTGTAAAATATATGTTCTTAAAAGAGAGCATTCTGTATATAATCTCTCTAATGCAAATTCTTTATATCTATTTTTACACATAACTAATATTAAACAATTTTTACACGGCGGATCTTCCATTATCAATTATGCAATCCCTTCTTTATGAGCAGCAATATTAATGTTTTCATAACCTGCATCAATCAGTTCTAATACTAAACTTTCTATTTGATAAGGTCGTATAATTTTATCAATTCTTTTAAGTATTGGATGATCAGCTTTGACCATCAACTTTTGCCATTTTTTTAGATCACTAAAATCAACTTCAATATCATCTTCTCTATGCCCTAATAATCCTGCCATTAGTCCCACCAACATTCTATATATTTTCTCATGTGTTTAAATAACATATCCAGATCCTGTTGTTTTGATGCATCTGAATGTTTATATAATATCATACGTTCTTTTGATTCCTGTTCTTTTTCTTCTTTAGTATTTGCTTTTTCAACTTTTATATCTAATGAAGAATATTCATTATCTCCTTCTATTGGAGTAAATACAAACTCACTATCGCCCCATTTTTCTTCATGAGGTTTTAGAACGTTCTCAAGATATTCATCTTCAATAAGTCTATGTGTTAATAATACAGCTAATTTTATTTGATCTGCATATTTTTTACTCTGCACAGAATTTCCATATTTTCTTTGAAGATTTTCCATCCTTTTTAATTTCATATGGAGTACTTTAAAGAAAAACCAATGATCCCAATCTCTATCTTGCCAAATAACAGGGAACCATGCTATGAGATTTTCTATTCCATATTTAATACTTCTGAAAAAATTCCAAATTTTTTTCATACATTGCTCCTTTTTACTCTATTTTCTAATAAGAACAAAGCGTGTGATTTGTGTTAATAATAACCCTATTAATACTCCGAGTGAAATAGGTCCTAGAAAGAAAATACTCCCAGCATTAAAGTTATATTTGTTTGAAATATAAGCACCAATAATTATTGGAACTGCCCAGCTATATCCTAGATAGTATATATAATCTTTTTGGTCTAATGTAATAATCATA
>DAOWOJ010000067.1 GCA_030642125.1 Candidatus Aenigmatarchaeota archaeon
CCTGATTGTAATTTTATTGCATATTCATTTTCTGTTGTTAACGATCGTATATGTATAATTAAAATATATGACAAAAAATTAAAAGAAACGCACGAGATAACAGAACAAATGTTCAGAGACACAAATCCTATATTTGATCCTAATGGTAAATACTTGTATTTTTTGTCTTATAGAACATTCAATCCTGTTCATGATATGGTTTATTTTAACTTAAATTTCCCAAAAACAATGCGTCCGTATGTTATTACATTGCAAAATGATACATTGTCTCCATTTGTTCAAGATCCACATGGATTCGAGGAAGATGAAGAGAAAGAAGAAAAACAAGTTGAACACATTAAAATTGATTTTGATGGAATAAAAAAAAGAATATTGCAATTTCCTGTCAAAGAAAGCATATATTTTAATTTATTTGCTGCTAATGATAAAGTATTTTATTTGTTTCTAGAAGTTCATGGAATCGAAGATACAGAACATTTTTCTAAATATTATGGAACAGATGGTTGTATAAAAGTTTTTGATATGAAAAAACTAGAAGAAACAGAGTTTGCAAGCAGATCATGTGATTTTAAATTATCAAGAGACGGTTCTGCAATGATATATAGAGTTGATGATAAATTGCGTGTAATTAAAACTGATAGAGATCCTGAAGAGGAATTATCGAGAAAGAAAGAACCAAATAGAAAAACAGGTTGGATAGATTTATCTCGAATAAAAATATCAATAGATCCATTATCAGAATGGAAACAAATGTTTAGAGAGGCTTGGCGTTTACAACGTGATTATTTTTGGACAGAAAATATGTCTGATGTAGATTGGAAAAAAATATTTGATAATTATTATTCGTTAGTGGATTATGTTGCATCTCGAAGTGAATTTTCTGATTTATTATGCGAAATGCAAGGCGAACTTGGAACTTCGCATACTTATGAATTGGGAGGCGATTATAAACCAAAACCAGAATATAAAATAGGATTTATTGGCGCAGATTTTGTATATGATTCAAAACATGATGCATATAAATTTATTAATATTCTAGGCGAAGATGTATGGAATAATAATAAATTTCCACCATTAAAACGTCCTGGATTAAATATTAAATCTGGAATGTTACTTTTAGCAATCGGTGGAAAAAAATTAAATAAATATAATACTCCAAATGAATTACTAGTAAATCAATCTGGACAAGAAACACAACTTACAATTGCTGAAAACAATGGAGATTCTATTCGCAATGTTTGTGTAAAGCCTGTTATTGATGATAAGCCATTGAGATATCGTGAATGGGTAGAAAAAAATAGAAAATATGTACATTGTTCTAGTTGCAATCGTGTTGGTTATATTCATATTCCAGATATGTCTGATTATGGTTATTCTGAATTTCATAGATATTTTTTAATTGAAAGCAATTATGATGCATTGATAATTGATGTACGTTTTAATAGAGGAGGATTTGTTTCACAACTTTTATTAGGAAAACTTGCGCAAAAAAGAATAGGATATGAAATAACTAGATGGTCTGGTATTATTCCATATCCAATAGAATCTGTTCGCGGACCAATTGTAGCAATAACTAATGAACATTCTGGTTCTGATGGAGATATATTTAGTCATTGCTTTAAACTAATGAAACTTGGTAAATTAATAGGAAAAAGAACATGGGGAGGAGTTGTTGGAATATGGCCACGTAATTGGTTAGTAGATGGAACTTTAACAACACAACCAGAAATTTGTTGTTGGTTCAAAGATGTTGAGTTTGGAATAGAAAATTATGGAACAGATCCAGATATAGAGATAGATAACACTCCACAAGATTATATAAATAAAAAAGACAATCAATTGCAATTAGCAATTCAAGAAGCATTAAAAGAAATAGATAACAATAAACCATTAAACATAAATTTAGAAAATGTTCCAAAAAGAACATTACCTGAGTAAAATGTATTATTGAAATTGTCTATTTATTATATTTTATAATCTTCTATTTTTCTAATAAATATATTTTTAATATGAATCTTAGTTGAATTAACGTTGTAAAAATATATATTTAAAATAGTTCAAAAAACATTACAATTCCTAAACACAACATAATTAAACCAGCAATAAGATGGAAATATTTTACATTTTTATTTTTCCAACCAGAGACATTTTTCATTGTCTTAAATCCAATGTATATAATTAGAATTATTGATAACATTGGAAGTATAAAGATAAAATTATATATTAGTAACCATGGTATAGCATCAATTAAAGCATTCTCTGATAAGATACCACCAGCTATAAAATATGGTCCAATAGTACAAGGCAACAAAAAGATTGTTACAAAAGCTCCTATAATAAAAGCGCCTTTTGTAGAAGTTATTCCAGAAATTATTTTCTTAACTTTTGGTCTAAAACTTAAAGGCATTTCAGTAAGAAAACCGCCTTTTTTATTGCTAATAAAATCTTTTATATTAAGAAATCCAAGAATCATAGCTATAATACCTAATATTTTATACAAAATTGGTTTTATAAATAACAAACTTTCTTGAATGAATTGAAAAACACCAATAATCAATAATCCATAAAAGAAATATATTATAAAAATTGACCAAATAAATGAAAGACCTGAAGTAAGAATATTACTTTTCTTTTCAGGATTATATGATATTATTGTTATTAACATTAACATTAGCACAGCAAATGCGCATGGATTAATCGCATCAACAATTGCTAATGTTGCTATCTTCAGTGGAGTGAATTTTTCATCACATACCTGATATTTTTGTTCATCATCATATGTTTCAATGCAATAAATGCATTCAAGATCAATCTTGCTTAAAACAGATGCAACATTTTCTGTTGTTAATAATTCTTTAAATAATTTATTTTCATTATTAACAGAACATTTATAATTTGGTTTTAATTTGTTTTCATTATATATTTCTTGTTTTGTTATGATACAAGATGAACAATTGTCCAAATCTATGTAAATGTCATCTCCGTTCCATTGAAATATCCAATTATTAATTTTGATAGCATTATCAAATTTTACATGTTTACCTGATAAATTAACATGAATAGCGTCTATATTTCCAATTCTATTATCTGTTTTCGAATGAATTAGAATTTTATTATTTGTCCATATATTTGGTTTTCCTGGTAAAGATGTAATATCTAAATCATTAAAATCTACTAGAGAGCCATCTACCAATGGACAATAATTTCCATCTAAATCTTTTATTGTATTATCAATATTCTGTAATATTTCTTTATCTCCTATAAAATGTTTATTTTTATTGAATATTATTAATGGAATTCCTATGTCAGAACCATATTTGGAATGATATTGATCAATTAATAATGAATTTTTCTCTTGCTGATAAATTTCATATTCTATTACTATCAAATTTTTATGTTCTTGTGGCATATCCAAAAGTAATACTGGATCAGAATTACTACAATGCGGACATCCTATTCCTGTAAAATAAACTGCACAAGTATAATCTTCTTTGCAAGATATTGCAATAGGCAATATCAAAAATAATAATATAATAATTGCAATGAATTTTTTCATTATATTATATATTTTAATAATATAATTAAAGTTGAATTTTAGATAAATATTTAATTTTGTTAATAAAATATTTCGTAATTAAATGACAACTTATTTAATTCAATATATAATCAAATGAAATATCAATGAC
>DAOWOJ010000010.1 GCA_030642125.1 Candidatus Aenigmatarchaeota archaeon
AAATCCAATATTAGATACAGAATTAACGCTTCCTACTGGATTTTCAAGAGTTTGTGCTATAACATCAAAATTATCGCCAGAAGGATTGGGTTTTGCATTCAGAAAACATAGAGATGCTCCTTGGACATTACCATTATTTATAAAAAATAAATTTATTGATTCTTTGACAGCAGGTTTGTTGAGTTTTGTAGTTCAAGGAGGTAGATGTGTTCTAATAGTAGGAGGCAGATCTAGTGGAAAAACATCGTTATTAGGCGCATTAATGATTGATATAATGAAAAACAATAGAATCATAACAGTTGAAGACACATTAGAATTGCCTATACAACAATTAAAAAAACTAGGATTCAATATTCAAAGATTAAAATCAAGATCTGTAATAACTAGAATAGAATCAGAAATGCCAGCAGATGAAGTGTTAAGAGCAGCACTAAGACTAGGAGATTCATGCCTAATAGTAGGAGAAGTTAGAAGTACAGAAGCTTTAGCATTATATGAAGCAATGAGAATAGGAGCATTGACTAACGTCGTCGCAGGTACACTACATGCAGAAAGTCCGTATGGTGTTTTTGATAGAGTAGTAAATGATTTAAAAGTACCTAAAACTAGCTTTAAGGCTACAGATTTAATAGTTGTTTGCAATATGTTAAAATCAGCAGATGGATTACACAGATTTAGACGAGTTACAAGACTAACAGAAGTTAAAAAAGAATGGGAAAATGATCCATTGATAGAAGGAGGATTCAGAGATCTATTATACTATATATCAAAAGAAGATAAACTTAAACCAACTGATGATTTTCTTAATGGTGAAAGTTTCATTTTAAATGATATAAGCAGAAAGATACCTGAATGGTCTGGTAGATGGGATGTAGTATGGGAAAATATTCAAATTAGAGCAAAAATAAATGATACATTAGTTGAATTTTCTGAAAAATATAATAAACCTGACTTATTAGAAGGAGAGTTTGTTGTTAAATCAAATTCCAAATTCCATTTATTATCAGAAGAAAATAAAAAAGAATTCGGTTCAATAGACTATGATTTAATATACGAAAAATGGTTTAAATGGTTAAAGAAAAACATTAAATCGTTTCACTGATCTATTTTTCTAGTTACTAATTTAAATGATCCTGTTCCTATTTTCAATACTTGATTCATTAAAACATTTCCAACTATTCCACTTAAATTATCTGTTTCTTTCTTATATGCAGCAGAAGTTAAATGCTTTATTGTTTCTTCGAAAGCAGCGCTAGCCAAAACAGACTTTTCTTTTCCTGCAATACCATACCTTCCTATAGCCCTAACACATCCATTTGATGTCATCAGATCTGCAAGCAACATTATATGCCTAATATCTATATTCAATCCTTGAGAATTCACCACAAGCATAATTTCATTTATTATTGAATTTCTTGCGGCTTCTATTCCTAATACATCTGCTATTTCATAAATGTTATTAGAAATTGTTTTAGTAGAATCAACACCAGTAATATCCAATACATTTTTAAGATTAGACCCAACAGTAATTAAAATAAATTTATTATCTAATTTAATTATTTTAACCTGTTCTATTTTTTTTAAGTTTCTGATATGTGTCTTTAAAAATTTATATTTAAACTTCTGTAAAGCATCTATTGTCATATCTTTTTTTGGACATAAAATCAAATTATCATCTTCAAATCTTGAATCAAATCTTTTTATAATTGTCTTAATTTTAGATGAAATATCATCCTTTTCTATGTTCAATTTTTCCATTTTATTTAAATCCAATTTTATTTCTAAACTTAGATTTAATAAATCTAAAGAAGTTTGAATACTTAAATCATTTATCGTTATACTCTTTACATTTTTTGCAACCTTTTCTGCCATTTCATTTGTATTATAATCTTCTTTCAAATGAATTGTCAACATTAAATTTGATATTGTTTTTCTTGCATCAGCAATCTCTATTAATCTCGGCAAACCTAATGTCACCTGTGTTCCAGCCGCTCCAGCAAAATGATAAGTCCGCATAGTCATTTGTGTAGCAGGCTCAGATATTGATTGTGCTGTAATGGTTCCTATTGCTTCACCAGGAGAAATACATGCGTTGAAATATCTCTTTTTGACATTATCAACAAATTTCTTTTTTTCAGATTCATTTAAATTTTTCTTTTTTATTATCTCTTCAATTTCTTGTTTAATAGATTCTGGCATATTTATTTTCATATTTTTCACTCCACCATAAATTTTCCATACTCAGTTTTAGAAGGATCTATTCCATCCTCTCCGAAAGAAAATTGAATTATAGTGTCATTTGAATTTCTGATAGTACCATCATATTCAACCTTCAAATCTTGCAAAGCATTTATTAGTCTTCTTTCCATATAACCAGAATGCTTAGTTTTTAAACCTTTATCCATCAACCCTTCTCTTCCATTCATACTATCGAAAAAGAATTCTATTGTTGATAATCCTTGCAAATATCCTCGTGTTACAAACCCACGCGACATAGGAGATATATCATTCCTACGGAAATGTGGCAATACTCTATCATAATAACCAATTTCTATTCTCTTACCAAAAATAACCTCTTGACCAACACATCCAATAATTTGGGCAATATTTAATTTACTTCCTCTCGCACCACTTCTTATCATATCCATTATAAAAGAATTTCCTATGTTACATTCAATAACTGAAGATACATCATTCAACACAGACATACATTTTTCAAGAACTTTTTCTTCTACAACATCTTTTTTATTCTTTTCTTTGTTATCTATTATACTAACACAATTAATCTTCATTTTTTCTATATGTGACACAATTTTTTTCTTTGCACTCATTGGTATGCTTGTATCGAATAATCCTATACTTGCTCCAATATTAAGCAATATGGTCAACGAAAATTTAAGTGTATTATATAAAAAATTGATGGTTACATCATTGCCATATTTTTTAATTACTTCATTTATAAGTTTTCCATTTTCAGATCCGATCATCATTTTATCGGCCCTTCCGCATTTCAACTCTCCATTTTCTATCACAACATAAGCATCATATAAACATTTACTTTTCTTACATTCTTCACAACCAATACAACAATTAGCCTTAAACTCCATGTTAATTCCGTCTGGTATAAACAAAGAAAATAGCTCTTTTCCACTAAATTTACTATTTAATGGAAGTTCTATATCTATGTTAGATAAACCCAACAAATGACTAGTGTCTTCTCTACTCAATGAAAAATTCTTATCTGTCAATAGATAACATCCGCTCAAATGATCATGTATTCCGCCTATTATAGGAGCTCCAGATTTCGGAGACTTTATATTATCTTTAACAGACATCAAAAGTTCTGCTTCACTTCTTGATTCAGAAGTTTGTAACACATGAACACACATTTCATCACCATCGAAATCCGCATTATATGGTGGACATACACATGGATTAAGTCTAAACGTTTTGCCTGGTAAAACAACAACTTTATGACACATTATTGACATTCTATGAAGTGTCGGTTGTCTACCAAATATAACAACATCGCCATTTTTTATTTGTCTTTCTATAGTACAACCTATATCAAGTTCATCTTTCAATAATTTCCTATTTTCGTCCATAACTTTCTTTCTTATTCCGTCCGGTTTCTTTATATAATTTATATCAGGACAATCATCCCCACCAGAAATAAATTTCTTTAATTCACTCAAATTTCTTTTATTTACAACTACTGGTATAGTTAACTCTTTTGCTGCTTCAATTGGTATTCCAACTTCATCTATTTTCAATCTAGGATCTGGTGAAATTACAGTTCTAGAAGAAAAATTAACTCGTTTGCCAAGTAAATTTCCTCTAATTCTTCCTTCTTTTGCCTTCAATCTTTGAGTCAAACTTTTTAGAGATCTACCAGACCTATGTCTCGCAGCAGGAATATTTGATAATTCATTATTAATAAGAGTCGAAACATGATATTGTAATAATTCCCATAAATCACTTATTATAAAATCTGGAGCTCCAATATCAATATTGTCTTTCAATTTTTGGTTTGTTCTTATTATATCTGTTAGTTTATGCGTTAAATCATCCTCAGCCCTTTCTCCGGATTCTAATATAATAGAAGGTCTTACTGTAACAGGAGGAACTGGTAACAAAGTTATAATCAACCATTCAGGTCTTCCTCCATTGAATCCAAGTATTTTTAGATCAGAATCGGAAATCTTCTCGAAAATTTTTCGAATATATAAAGAAGTCATTAATTCACTATCTTCAAAAAACGTGTATGGTTTTTGGAGCTTTATTTTTTTATGTTCTGTTCCACAATATGGACAATTTTTATTTGCTGATTTAACTAACAATTTTAAATCATGTATATTTGAATCATCTATCGAAGATATTATTTTACCGCATTTTAGACAAATAACCTTTAATAATTGATAAATCACTTTAATAAACTCAACATGAATAATTGGCATAGCCAATTCTAAGAAACCAAAATGGCCAGGACATTTACCTATAAAAGAGTTGCAAGTTTTACATCTTAAACTAGGATCAACTGATCCAAGATATGGATCCATTACTCCTCCATCTATTGGAAAACCATCTCTATCATATAAACTAGATTTCGTTACTTTTAACGAAGACATTCTTGATACAGTCTTAGGAGACATTATTTCGAACGTTATTTCGCTAACATTCGGTTTGTTATCATTTTTATTTATCTTTAATTTTGGATATATCAACATACTTTTTAACTCATCCAAAAATAACTTAAATGCATAAGGAAGCTTTATATATTCCACATTTTTCTTTCCACATATTTGACATAATAATTTATTTTTTATTTTATCTTCTATAGCAATCATACCACAATCTACACAAATTGGAACATTTGTTTCGTCTGACGAAAACCTTTCCTTTAGAACCAATACTGATCCATGAGATATTATATTATCTTTTTCCATTTCACCAAATCTCAATCCACCATCTTTTATCTTTCCTTCTGTTGGTTGTTTCGTCAATAAAGTAACAGGTCCCTTTGATCTAACTTGAATCTTATCAACAACCATATGATCCAACTTTTGGTAAAAACAAGGACCTATATATATATGAGCCTCATATTTTTTGCCTGTTCTACCATCATATAAAACTTCTTTTCCATTAGGTTTAAATCCAAATTTTGCAAGCGTCTTTTTTGAATATACATCTTCTGCATCAAATGAAGAAGAATCAATTTTTTTTCCGCTTAATGCTCCAACTTTACCAGAAAAAATTTCTAACAATTGTCCTATAGTTAACCTAGATGGAATTGCATGAGGATTGAAAATAATATCAGGAACTATTCCCTGTGATGTAAATGGCATATCTTCTGAAGGCAGCATCAAAGAAATTACTCCTTTTTGTCCATGCCTATTTGAAAATTTGTCTCCTACCTCAGGCGACCTTTCTTTTCTAACCCTAACTTTTACAACCTTATTTCCGTCCAAATTCTCTGATAACATAAGATTGTCAACAATAGAACTCTCTCCTTTTTTTATGCAAAGAGAATTTTCTCTTGCATTTTCAGTCTCTATCATAAATTCTTCTTTATTTTCTAAAAATTTCGATGGAGAAATTTTTCCAACTAACACATTACCAGAATCAACATTGCTATTAATTGGAATTGTACCATCTTGATCTAAATTTAAATAAGCTTCTTCGCCTCGATAATTTTTTACATTCATTTCTGGAATACAAAATTTATCTCTATCTCCACCCATATATTTCCTTTCATCAGTTTCGTAAGTTTTATAAAGCATAGACTTAAATAACCCTCTTTGAACAGAACTAGAATTCATCACAATAGCATCTTCTATATTATATCCTTCCCAAGAAATAATAGCTATAATTATATTTTGTCCTGATAAAAATAATGAATCATTGTCAACAATGTTTCCAGATTGGACCAATGGAACCTGTGGACAATTCAAATTATGTATCTTTATACCAAAAAGTTGCAAAAAGTTATGAGAATACAACCCAATAGATTGTTTAATCATCTTCGATCCAAGATTGACTCTATCTCCTCTATTGTGCTTTGAATAAGGTATCATAGATGCTGAAAGACCAAATGCAACTGAATCACCAAATTCTAAATGTGTATGATCTACTGTTATATCCTCAGGTTTCATTGCGATATATGCATTTTCTTCCTCTTCAGCGTCTAATAATTCAACAATGCCGAATTTTATAAGATCATTCCATTTCATCTCTCCGTTTTTCAATTTCTCTATATCATCTGATTTAAGTTTTGAAAGACCATTTTCAACTATTATTAAAGGTCTACGTACTCTTCCTTGATCCATATTTATTCTAATCTCATCTAATTGAGATAAATATGACACATTAACTTGAGAATCTACAAGATTCTTTCTTCTCCTATCTATTATAGTTTCAGCCAATTGTTTTGGTTCATTGGTTTCACAAATAAATTTATTATCAACATAAACGTCTGTCATTTATTCACCTTTTTTATTAATTCTATCATCTCATTTTTTTTACTATCTTTTAACGGTTTTGTTATAGATGACATTAAAGCTAAAGATTTTACTAATCCCATTGTTGGACCCTCTGGTGTTTCTGACATACAAAGTCTACCAAATGTTGTAGGATGTAATTGCCTTGCTTCAAAATGATCCTGAGTAGGATTTAAAGGTGATGATACATTTCTCAGATGTGAAAGTGTTTTAATTGAATTTAATCTTTCCAATTTTTGACCAACTCCTGTTATACCACCAATCCAGTATGCACTAGACATCCCCTTAATAAATTGACTTGTGACCAAAGCGGATTCAATAATAGAATTAAGCGCTACTTTTTTCTTTCTCTTAATTAATTTTTGATATGTATAAGATACCCTACGAATTAGGCCCCATCTACCTAACATTATACTTCTAAATAAATCCTCTAACAGATTTCCAGACAATTTCACTCTTTTATTAGCATAATGATCAATATCGTCTTCTGGAATTAGTCCCAAAGAAAATTTTATTAACTTTAATACAGTTTTTCCTATATATTTTATTTTTTCTTCTGAATCATCAGAAGTTTGACCTATATGTGGAAACAAATATCTATTCAATATATCAGTAACTCTGTTTTTTCTATATTCTTTTTGAAGTCTTAAACTACCGCCAATATATTCTATAGCTTCTTCTTGATTTTTAATATCAACATTATAAAAATTTGAATAAAGTTTTTCTAAAACAACAGGCACAGAACCATCTGAAATCAGTGATATTATATCTTTATCTTTATCTATTCCAAGCGCTTTAAACAAAATTATTATTGGAAGTTTTTTTATGTTATTAAATGTTATAGTTATAAATCCATATTTATCCATTTCAATTAAATGTTTTTGATTAAATCCATTTTTTTCACTGTTAACCCTTATCCAAAATGTATCATCTTTTTTTTCTAATATCATCTTGTTTTGCACTATCTCTTCTATCAACAACAATAATCTTTCAATACCATTTATAATAAAATATCCACCAGAATCATATGGATCTTCTTTTAATTCAATAAGCTCTTCTTTGCTCTTTTTATAAAGATAACAATTTTTAGATTTTACCATTATAGGCAATTCTCCTATTTTAACTTTTTCTGTATTTTGTTCAACTCCGCAAACTATTTCTGTCATATCTATATAGATCGAAGCAGAATAATTCAAATTTCTCAATCTAGCTTCATAAGGCAATATATTTCTTACTAAACCATCAGATTCTCTAACAGAAGGCATCTCGACAGTAACTTTTCCAAGTTTTATTTTCAAATCTATATCAGGTATCTCAGGATTTATAAATTCAACAATATCTATAACATTTTGTAACCCATTTTCAACAAAATAATTGAAAGAATCTAATTGATAATTAACAATACCATTATGATCTACAAATTGTTTAAATAACGTTTGAAACATTTAATCTCCTCTTACAACAAACCTATAATAGTTTGTAGTTTTTGCTGTTTGACTTTTCCTTATAATTTTTAATATATCACCAGGGTTTGCACCGATTAATTTTACAACAGGATCAGAACTTGATATTTTTGGTAAATTTTTTTCACTTATATTAAAACTTTTCAATAAAACATCTTTTTCATCATCTTTCAATATGATATGTTCTGGAACCAATTCATGATTTAAAATATTAAATTTTTCAATTTTAGTTACCAATTAATCACCTATATATTATATGAGCCCGGCGGGGTTTTCAAACCTATTTTATATTCATAACATATTTTACGAATACTTTTTCAAAAGATCATTTGAACCCGCTTGGAGTTTAATATGACTCTCGGGTATCTTCCATTATGTCAAAACATTAAAGTTATTAAACACGCTTTTAAGTCTAGTTAAAAGCATCACCTATTATTCGGTGTTACGATATCCGGTGCTCTACCAGACTGAGCTACGGGCCCATTGACAACGCCCTGGCCGGGATTTTCAAACTTTTTCATATTTATTTTCTTAAATATTTTTAAGTATTTTTTTTGAACCCGGGTCACGGGAGACCTATAAACTTTTGACAGTCCCGCATCCTAACCAATGTCCAAGTCAATCAATAAAAAATCAAGAATGACATACTAGACTACCAAGGCTTATTTTTAAATTTAACATATGCTTTGAAATAAAAACTTTAATCAACAATTATCACCAACTATATAGCGGTGGTCTGGAATTCCCAATAAAGATATTAGTACAAACCAGATCATCAGGGATCTTAACTTCCGTATTTGAAATAAGAACGGGTGGAACTTCCCTATTTTGACCGCAATAAAATATTATCACGTATATATTTAAATTTATTGCTTTTAATATACACATAAATTAATAACTAACATAAAATAAAACGAACATCATGAAATTTGCTCATATAGCAGACACACATCTTGGATTTCGTCAATATGGAATTCACGAAAGAGAAAAGGATTTCTACTGTGTTTTTTCTGAAGCTATTGATAAAATAATTGAAGAAAGAGTAGATTTTGTTATACACTCTGGAGATCTATTTGAATTTTCAAGACCACCAACAGAAGCATTGTTGTTATTTCAAAGAGAATTAATAAAATTAAAAAATAACAATATTGTTGTATATGCTATCCCAGGAAATCATGATACAACAATGAAAAAAAATTCACTTCCTCCGCATGTTCTTTTTAATAAATTTAATTTAAAAATAATCGACCAAAAAAATCCATTTTATATACATGAAAACATCTTTATAGGAGGATCTCCGTACGTATCAAAATATTACACAAAACAATTACTAAATAAACTGAAATTTCTTTCAAGTAATGCAATGAAATTTAAAAAAAGAATTTTAGTATTGCATCAATCTATAGATAAATTTCTTCCGTTTAATTTTGAATTGAAAATAAAAGAAATACCAAAATGCTTCAATTACTATGCACTTGGTCATATTCATGATAGAATTATAGATAAACTAGGCGATGGTATATTAGCTTACCCTGGATCAACTGAAATATGCAGAATTGACGAATACAAAAATTACAAACAAAATAAAAAAGGCATTTTTATAGTCGACATAAATTCTGATGTTCCAGAGGTTCAAAATATAAATTTAAACATAAGAGATATCGTAGAACATGACATAATAGAATCAGAAATAAATGAAACAATAATATATCTAAAAAATAAAATACAAAAACTTAAAAAAATGCCTACACTATATTTAAATATTATAGAGGAAAACTATGATATATCTTCTATACATGAAAAAATTTTCACGTCACTAAAAAATTATGCATTAAACATAAAATTAACTTACTCTAGAACAAATAAAGAAACTGCAATAAATAATGAAATAAAACATTTAAATCCAAAGGAATTTATAACAAATCATTTCAAAAAACAAGAATATGGAGAATTAGTTTATAATATATTCGAATCTCTTTGTTCCGGAGATGAAGAAACAGCGAAAATTATAACAAAAAAAATATATCACGAATATTATGATAATAAAAAA
>DAOWOJ010000023.1 GCA_030642125.1 Candidatus Aenigmatarchaeota archaeon
AAAAAAGAAGAAAATTAAAAATGGAAAGTTATTAATGATGAGGTTTATAAAGAAAAATATCATTGGTATTACATAATGAGTAAAATTATTCAAAATATTGAAAGGGGGAATTGTTACGCTCTTGTTTGGTGGGAAAATAAAACAGAAGAAGGTTGTATTGATACATTTTGGAATGCTAAAGAAATTACTATACCAAGAATGGCTGGTGTAGAAATAACAGAAACTAAATGGATAATGCATGTATGATAAAATGTAAAAATTGTAATAAAGAAATTAAAATGAATGATGATACGATTTATATATCTAAAATAGTATTAGTAAGAGATAGATATTACAACTTATGTTTTTGTAATTATAAATGTTTGGATAAATGGATAAAAATGATTAATTATTATAAATTGTAAAATGGTGAATATTATGACGTCAATTAAATGTTTAAAATATAAATGTAATATGTGTGGAAAAGTTTATGACAGCACAGAAAAAATAATAGATATACCAAAAATTAGTTGTTATATACACAAATATTATGATTTGCACTTTTGTGATCGTGAATGTTTTGAAAAATGGATTAATGAATATTAAAATAGAAGTGATGAGTTATGTTTAAATGGTTAGAACAATTAATATTAGAAATATTACAATGGTGTCAACCCCCAATACTAGTGAAAATCCATCCTCGTATACCATCTGAACCTATTGTAAATGAACCAACAATTAAACCAACACCTAAGATACCAAAATCTGTGCCCAAACTAGATTTAACAACAATAAAAGGTGTTGCTGAATCATTACGTTTCTATGATATGAAACACAATATAAATGAAAAATGGACAGCAAAAAATATTGAACAATGGATATTAGAAAACATTGAATATAAATTTTCATGGCATCCACGCGGAAGTGAAGAAGTATGGAAAACAAAAATCGGTGATTGTACTGGTAATGCACAGTTAGCAAAACGAATGTTAGGATATTTGGATATTGATTCACAATTATGTCATGGTAATACTGATAGAGGGAAACACGATTGGTTAAAGACAGATGATTACACATTATTTGTTAATGGTTATAAAAATGTTAAATATATAGGGCCGGGAATATGGTAACAATAAATATACTATTTAATATTTTTATGATATTTTGGATATGTGTATTACATATAATTTTATTGTTTTTATTATATTTATTATTAAGTGAATTTTATTTTTGGTTAAGGTGTTAAAATGGTGTTTAAAAAAGGTAGATGGATTAAAGATGAAACAAAAATTGAGCATAGACAGAAAGAGATTACAAAACATGTTGAAGATGCAATGAATTATTTTGTGTGTGAAAATCAAATATTCTCACATATTTTTGGGCCAATGCCATGTCAACCTAACATTGATTTTACACATTATCCTGAAGTTGCGATTAAAGCTAATATGAAAATATGGGATAAAAAAATGTTTTATGATGATGAATATATAGATTTACAACATGAAATGTTTTATAAAGTAATGTCAATTTGTAAAGAATATGAAAACATGTGGGTATATTTTTTAAATGGTATAATGGAAAATTATACAGAACATGAAAAAAGAAGTATTGTAGGGGCAACTGCTGCAGTTCATGAGAATATTCCAAAAGATATAATCTATATGCATCCAGAAACATATTGTAAATTGATAAATGTAATTCATGAATTAGAAATATTGAATTGGAAATGTTGACAATAGTTATATATAATTTTAATGCGTATTATTAGAGGAAGCTTATGACAGAAAAAATTGAAATCTTATATGGAGATAAAATCAGGATTCGTATTGATGAGGAAAATACCGAGAAACAATATTTAACAGATATAATGTGCTATATGGCACGTTTATACAATTCAACAAAAAATGAATCGGGACATGTTATAAATAATTTGAAATTAGCAATGAAATCATATTTTTATGAACGTAATTTATTAATTGATGATATAATTATAGAGGATAATCTTTGTTGTTATATTTCAAAAGGGAATAAAATTCGTGATGCAACACCTGAAGAAGCTAATGGAATATTAGCACAACTTATGGATGAAAAATATTTATCTGTATCTGGTTATAATGTAGCATGTAATGCTTTTAGACCAATAACTAGAAAATTTATAATTGAAAAAAAGTGAGATATTATGAATGAAAAAGAAATTAAAACATTTAAAGAAAATGAATGGCTCACACGACTAGCATTGATTATCGCGGATAAACCACAAACACTTAAATGGGATTTGTGTGGCAACAATATTGTGATTATATCATCATTAGATGAAGCTATGTATAAAATAAAAATGTCAGTAGCATTAAAAGAAGGCATATTTTAAAAAGGTGAAATATTATGGAAATTAAAGAATTTATAAAAGAACGGAAAAAATTAACAGGTACTCAACAAGCGGCATTTAATTATTTAAAATCTGAAAGAATTGATGTTAATAGTTATGAAAAAAATGATGATTATGGAAGTGCAATATTTGAAAAAGAAGAAGTTATTCGTGAAGCGACAGTAAAAGAAATTCAAGCATATTATTTTTTAAAAATGAATAAACAAATTAAAAAAGATAAAGGTTATAGAGGATGTAAAGATTGTATATTTGATGAATATGCCGATTGTAATCAAATTGAAAGTTCTTTTGATTGTCCATGCTTTGTTTATAGAAAAATTATGAAAGATAAAATTATGGTGATTTCAAATGGTTGATATGACGCTCTGCAAAAATGTAAATTGCGAAAGTCGCATGCAATGTTATCGTTATTTGGAAGGACTTCGATGTCAAGAAGACTTTCAATCATATTTTTTATGGCAAGATCATAAAGAAAAATGTGATTCATTTATTGATATTAATATAAGAGGTAAAGAATGGTGGGGATTGTGAGGGATTTCACAGTATATATATCTATTGTAATGGCACTTTGTTTCATTTATTTATCAACTCAAATGTGTAGTGAAAAATTAATTTTTTATGTGGTTCATTAGCATGTATTTGTATAGGTATAGCTTTTGGATTAACTTTGGGAATGGAAGTGATTTAAATGGATTATGATATAGAAGATGAAATTGAGGGATATACAAATGAAATTGAGTCTTTGCAAAAGGCGTTGATATTGAGTATGATTGTAAGTTTATTTTTATATATAAATATAATGGTAGAATTTTATATACCTTTTATAATATCAGTAATATTTACATTAAGTTCATTCTATATAATTACACAGGTGATTAAATGAAATATCAAATTGTTAAAGTAGGAAAAATAACATGGGATGAATTACAGAAGTTAAAGAAATTGTTACCAGATGGATTTCGCGTAATAAATGATATTGATGGAAATATATTTATATCTAAAGATAATGATTATGATATATTTGATATTCAGAAATTATTAAAAGAGATATTTTCAGATGGATTAATTTGTGTAAAAGATACTGATATTAATTAAATTCAATCAAAAGATTTATATACTTATAAAACTAATACTATATTGTGAGTGTAATACCGTTTGCGTAGAATAAAAAGAAATATTTATAATATTATATCCTAATGCTTTTATCTAATATACATATGGACCCTTAATTAAATATTGAATATTATCGCGACATCATTATATTCACACAATAAAACACAATCTATTTTAGAGGCTATTGTTTGAATTTTAAACGGTGTAATATTTGTAATAAAATAAAACCTATTGATGAATTTTATAAAGGAAATTTAAAATGTAAAAAATGTTTTGCAAAAATAAATAAACAACGCCGACAAAAAGCACGTGAATATATTTCTGATTTTAAAAAAACGCATTTTTGTATTGTATGTGGTGCTAAGGATAATTTGCAATATCATCATTTAAATCCTAAATTAAAAAAATATTGTATTTCTGAAATGGTGTCAAAACGATGTAGTATTAATACTGTTAAAAATGAAATTGATAAATGTGTAATATTATGTTGTTCTTGTCATGAAAAAGTGCACAATGAAAATTTAGATTTGAAACCTTTTTTACAATAATATTTTTATTTCTTATAGATAGTTTTATATACTATTAACAATATATATATACATACAGTTTTTATTTTATTTTTTAAATTTTTGAGGTTATATTATGTATATGGAAGGGACGGCTTTTCCTATAGGCACATTAAACAAAAATGGTTGGGGGTTGGCAGATATACCAACTGTTATTGAAAGTGCAATAAATTCATTAAAAGCTTCAAAAGTAAGAATCTGTCCTATTAATGATGATTCTGAACATTTTTGTGATTTTAATAATGATGATACAACAAATATTGGAAATGTTATTGACGCATGGCGTGATGATGATAATATTAAA
Source organism: Candidatus Aenigmatarchaeota archaeon (assembly GCA_030642125.1). Taxonomy (GTDB): domain Archaea; phylum Aenigmatarchaeota; class Aenigmatarchaeia; order DAOWOJ01; family DAOWOJ01; genus DAOWOJ01. The sequence goes on from DAOWOJ010000023.1 coordinate 4,349, forward strand.
ATTAAACTTAAAATTACAAATGAAAATGCCATTGAAAAATTTAATTCTAATGAATTTGGAATGACATGGTCACCTTATGGGTTTGCAAAAACTATAGATGATGATGGTTTTATTCGTGATGAATATGTAAATAAATCAATAACATTTGTTTCAAATCCAGCATGGAATGAAACTTATGGTAATCCAGTATCAGCAGCAATAGAAAAAAAGGTTTTTGACAAAGAGTTGCAATCATATATTGAATTGCAGGCATCTGAAATATTTGAGGATAAAAATATGCCCGATAATGAAAATAAAGAAGAAAATTCTAATATAGATGAACAAGATGAACCAGTAATAAATGAAACAATTAAACGATTAGAAGAAATGTTTAATACTGAAAAAACGCGAAATGATACATTAAGCGAACAATTACAGAAATTAATAAAGGAAACTCCAGATGAACCAGATATTAATGAAGAAAAAGAATCTGGCGATGGCAATATTCCGGAAAATACTGTCAATGAAATGATTTCTAATGCAATTATTCAGGAACGTGAAAATGTTCAAAAAGAAGTTGCGATAGAAAATTATAAACAAACATGTGATTCTATTAAATTGGAAGTAAAATCAGAGGATTTAGAACGTTTTTCTGATTCACGTTTTAAAGCAAAAGATATTAATCGCGAACTTGAATCTATAAAATCGGTATATTCAAAATTTAATAAAACTCCAATTGGAGTAGAAAACGAACCTACATATTCAGGTAAAACTAATGAAAAACAGAAAAATCCAGAAGATTTTCAGAATATTGTTGGATGGACTGTTGGAACACCTGAAATGTGGGATAAAGAATAAAATATATAAAAAGGTGAATTAAAATGGTATTTGGATTTATGCATCCCATAAACAAATTTATTGCGGCCGCGCCAAACACAGTGTTTATGCAGGAACTTAAAGCAGCGGTTGCAACTATTAAACCCGGTAATCTTATTGCACGGGTAACAGATGATACAAAAACAACTCTTGCAACTATTGGTACAAATGTGCCTCTTGGTATTGCAGGATATGAACAAAGCTTCCTTGGGTCGACATCACATACATCTCAGCGGCCAGCTACACTTTTAACAGCATACGCAACTAATGCACATGTTCCAGTTCTTGCAGGTACTAATTTCGCGGGTTGTTTAAAATTATCGCCCGGATTTGTTGTTACAAAAGGAGATCGTTTAGCATCATTTACAGATGGTAATGTTGTTCCGTATATTCCAATGATGGGTGGATTTGCTATTAGAGTTCCATTTGCAAAAAGTACATCTGAAGTTGATACTGGAATTGAGTTACCACAGTATACTATTGTAACTGAAGCATTCCTTGAGGTAACTACAAAAGTAACGGCTGCGACTGTGGATGCAGGATTGCTTTCAACAGAAGCTTCTGGTGATGCAGATGGTTTTATTGATGCTATTTCGGCTGCAACTGTTGGAATAATTATGCCAACATTATCTGGAGCTGCTGTAACTAATTTAACAGTTGGTGAATTGCTTGCAACTGATATGACGGGTTCTACTGCATCTGCCGCTGCCGATCCTGCAACATGGGCATTAAAGATAGCGCATGTTTGTGATGGAACTGCAACGACTATTTCATATACAACTAGTGATCATGCAGCAATTGGAAATATTGTTCTTGTAATTCAGGCAAAGGGTATGATAGACGTTGGTGCAGCCGAAGAAACACTTGCTTCAAGTTCATCTGTTCAGGATGTAATGGCGAGGATAAGTATCTAATATTTTTTTTAAATTGGATACTATATAAAATTTACGAAAGAGGTTAATAATATGACAAATTACATACCAACTGAATTTTACGAGAAAATTAAAAATACAATTGTTCAAACTGCTCGTAAACAGAATATTGCAAGAAAATTAATGCCTCCAAGGCTTATTTCAGGTGGAATAGGAACACAGCAATATACATTTGATAAAAATGTTGAAGTTAGTGAAGCACTATTATCATTTATATTTACTGATAATTCTGAAGATGTTATTGGACGTACCAGAGAATCAAAACCGATTCCGGTTCTTCATAAAGAATATAGAATTGGTCGGAGAGATATTGCAGCTGCGAAGAACGGTGGTTACGAATTAAATATGGCAACAGTTAATTCTGCAGCATATCGCGTGGCTAATCTTGAAAATCAACTTGTTATTGATGGAT
>DAOWOJ010000005.1 GCA_030642125.1 Candidatus Aenigmatarchaeota archaeon
ACCCAACAAGTTACAAGTGCTTGTCTAACTGTATCTGAAGACGAAACCATCAGTGGAACATTCATAAGATGTCTTGTATAGTTTTCATACCGTGAATCAAAATATATAATTGCGTCATATGGTTTCTTAAACCAAAATATATCGCCCTCTGTCATAATACTATCTATCCCATCCCCATAATGATATAATTCATTAAGAGTAGTTTCGTCTTTAACTAATCCGTATTCGTGTGCTGAAAATCTAAATAACGGATATCGAAGGTAGCCAAAGGATTTCTTTTTTATTTTATCAGATATAAAATCATTAAATTGATTTCCACCCATCCTATGTTCATCATAGAGAAAAATCGGATAACCACGTTTAATACGACCTAATTCTTTTCCAAGAAGTCCTCTAAACTCTTGTGCAACTTTTTGTTTTTTACTGTTTAAAATACATTGATATGGTTTCAACATTTTATACCTCGTATGATTATGAGTGAGAGGTCACAGGATGTAACCCCTCAAAAAAAACTATACAAACTCTAAATATATTTCACTACATTTAGAATCTGACACGCCGAACTCCGAATCTGCTTAGTCCACACAGATTAAGTTAAGGGAGTGTAACTCCTTAACCTCCACTCCACACTCTGATATTCGACGAATACCTTATGGCTCGGCTTATCAAAAAATAAAGAATATTATATTTTCATTAAATTAATATTTTTTGTAAAACTACGAATTTTTTCACAATGATAAATATATACTTTTGTGTTATCGGTAGTTTTAAATATTTTATCAATAACTCCTGTAATTAATTCATCATTACCTCTAAAAAAGATTAGTTTTGAGTTACATACAATTAGATATGCGTCGGTAATATTAGTATCTAATTCTTTAAGGTGGGAAAGTTTAATATCTATGCCTGTTTTTGTTGGTAGTAATCCATCAAGTGTTCGACCAGTGTTTACATCTAACATATGAAGTTTAGCAGAGACGGAATTCATTTCAAGAACTACCCCCTGTTTTTCATAAAATTTAGATTCTCTGTTGTCAATAGTAACTATTGTCCCAATTTCAATCATTTTTTCCTCCTATTTTTTCTTCTTTGATAGTTTCGTCAAATTTAAAACTTTCATTAAATTTAAATAGACAGATGTCTTTTAAATCTAATTTACAGTTATAACAGATATCACATATTTTAGATGCATCGTGATGAAACATTAACGGATGTCCTCTGTGCGAAACTACATATTTTATTGGTTCTGGAATTTTACTCACTTGTTCATGCCGTAATATAATATTTGAATTATCAAATCCTAGCATATTCATTAATAGATGAGGTATTTCAACTGATACTACACCAGTCCGAGAATTGATTTCACGAACTATGCCAATAATTCCAAGTGTCGACTTACTGTTTCCACTAATGTTTTCTGTTATTTCAATATAATCTCCAGATTTCATTTGTTTTTACCTCCAAGTTCAAGTAATCGTAGTAGAATCGAGCCGTAAGAAGCAATCATACCACTTTCCCACAGGTGTGTATTAATAGCTGAATTAGACATTATTTGAACACGTTTGTCGTATTTAATACCCCAATTCTTTAATATGTCGGTTCCAAATATTTTTTCAACTCCATATTTCTGAAGTCCTTTAAATATTGTTCTTCCAGCTTTATTATTTATAAATGGTGGCTGCCATTTAGTAGTTGTAAAAATAATATACGGTTCAATTAATTTTACAAGTTCTCTTGCCTTTATTCTATGATTTTTATTAATTGTATTTTTAACTTCGTTGTCATCAAACATTTCAAGAATATCGTCTTCAAAATCTGATTCATAAATTTTGGCTGCGATTTTTGTCAATCCAAATACCAATGATGTCATTGATGGATGAGTGAGCCATTGCGAAGAAAGTGTCCTGTATTCGAGTCCATATGCTGGGATTCTAAAATCACCAGCCTGTCCATAATATTTTCTCCTAATTCTTTCTTCCTTTGAATGTAAAATTGTCACCATTGGAAGACCGACCATAATATCCATAAGTTTTGCAAGTTTAACGCCACGAGTGTCATTAATCTTTTTCAAAACATTTACACCAATCGCTGATTTATCATTCCATCCAAGATGAATATGACCACCAGCAAATCTAATTTTAAGTTTGCTACCATCAAAGTCCTTTACGTTTGGTTCACCATATTGGTAGGCTGAATAATCTGGTTCACATCCGAATTTTTTCGCATCCTCACTTAAATTAGTAAGTTGCTTTTCATTTAATGAAACAATTGGAATAGACGAAACTCTATAATCGTTTTTAGCAACTTCGGCACATTTGACTAATGCACCTCTAATATTGGCAACAACATTAACCCGACATGAATCGGGGCGAAAATTTAATTCTCCCTGAACACCATCATTAATAATATCACAGCCGTTGCCTTCATTTTTGCCTTTTTCAACAATGGTATCTGAACTAACTACTTTATTATGTTTATCAAAAAAGAACAATTCAGGGTCTCCACCACACATAACAGTGCTCGGATATTCTAATACTTTTTGTATTTTATCTGTCATTTTTTCCTCCATTTAATATTTTAGTAACTTTTGATATTGGTGTTCCATTTTCTGTAAAGTAAGAATCTGAATACGAAACAAACATTTGTGACGGACTTGTAATTATACCTCTTAGTTTATTTGAATTACTCTGTTGAACAAGATTAAAATGAACAGCAGTGACTGGTTGATGAAAATTAAGTTTAAATATTTCACCACTCATTAAAATATTTTTTGTTTTTACATCATTTTTAATTATACTATTAGATTCTTTTAATGAAAAATATTTAATGATAGTATCTATTAATTCTTCTCGTGTTTTACTTGCTTTTAATTCAGCAGTAATTTTTTGAAGTAATTCTTGATATTCTTTTGTTAAGAAAATATTAACATGTTCATACTCAGTAGTATTATTATTTTTAATACAAGAAGTCACGGCTTGTCTAAATAATCCATATATGAATGAAAATTGGGATGGATTGAAAACATCTATTAAGCCTGTTATAAATTGTATCCTATGTTCAGCAAATTTTAAATTAAATTTAAAATTCCTTTTTTTAGGATTTGCTATTGTTAAGGCTGCAATTAGGACTGCTTCAATATATTTTTCTGCCACCGGAGTATAAAAATTTTTATTAAGTTTAGTTAGTTTAGGATTATATAAAACAGATATATCAATATTTTTAATAATATTAGTATGTTTTTTATTTTTAAAATCAATTACTTTTTCAAAAGCTTCACTTTTATTAACACATTTTTGGATTTCTTTAGCATCATTTAAAGTAAATATATTTGGTTTTAAATATTGAGATATTAGTCCAACTTTTATATAATGATGTGCTAGTTCAAGACAGGTGGTTTCTTTTATTACTTTATCATCAAGCTTATAAACTAATAATATTTTTTTATAATCATAAGTAAGTTCTTTTATAACCATTTTAATTACCTCCAATAATAGAGGAAAAGAAGGGATTCTAACCCTTATTTTCCATACTTGTCAACAGGATTACAGCCCTGTTACTTTTTGGCGTTTTAACCTGCTAGTGGCGATTCATACAACGAATCAATTCCACAGGTCACTTAAAAATCCCGTGTTTTAAATGACTTAAACTACTTTTCCTAAATAATATGAATGATTATAGGGAATTTGAACCCCTAATTGCTCGTGCTATTAAAAGCCCTTTACAACGTCGATTCCACCTAAGCTTGGGACAAAAGTGAAACGGATAACCAACCGATTAATATTAAACCAGTAGTCTAATAAAACTTCATGCATCATATATCCTTATGAGAGATTTTAGCATATTATCGTTCAGTTGCCCCTACCAGACTAATCTATCAATGTTGGTTCGATTCTCGTCCTTATGTCATCGGATGGAATTTGGAACCAATTACTTGCACCTAATCTTTAATGATTGATGCTACGTTCGTTGAATTATCATAATTAAAAAATTCCTTTAAAGTTTTAATTGTTGTTTTTATATCTTTTTCAGAAAATTCTTCTGGATGAAATTGCACTGATAAGATATTCATTGATGAATGAACCATTATTTCAATCACGTCACAATCTGTTCCGAATAATGGAATTAGCCCCTTACCAAGTGTGTCTGGTGTAACTGCTTGGTGATGGAATGAATTCACATAATCGCCGTCTTTATAATGAACGAAATCAGGCATCTTCCCTTTTAAATTATTCATAAAAATTGAATGCGTTAATTCACTTCTAGTGAATTTACCATGATTTTGATTATGTTCAATTGTATTTTCTTCACTAAATTCATTATCAATATCCTGCACCAGCGTTCCACCAAAATAGACATTCAATAATTGATGACCCCGACATATCCCAAAGATTTTTGTTTTTGTGTCAATCGCCTCACTTATAAAAACAAGTTGCCAATTATCATAGTAATGTGAAGCCCCAAATGAACATGAATTTGACATCTTATATGTTCTTGGTGATACATCCATACCGCCAGGAACTATTAATCCATCAATTCCAGCCACCATCTCTTCCACTTCTTCGCTTGTATAATCAAGATACGGGATAAATACTGGTCGAGCACCAATCTTTTGAATCAATTCAAGATACTTGTTCCCAATAATATTTGTATCTGTATTAGCAAGCATTCCAATCTTTTTTACCATCGTTCTTATTCCTCCTCATTTCGAACTACAAAGTCAATATTTGATACAATTAAGAAACGAATCTCCTCAATAGATTTTTTCATTGTATAAATACAATAAACAATTCCTGATTTCTTTACAACCATTGAGACGAATTCCTTACTACTGAGAATTATTTCATTTGGAATAAATACTAGAAAACGATTATAGCCATTATTAGTAGCAGTAGTTTCTTTTATTTTTATTTTTGACAATATAAATTGATGTTCATCATTATCAAAATTAAGTTTTTCCGATACTGATATTCCGCTCATTTTAATTCTGTCCTCCAAGTGCCACTATCCATAATTTTTCTTCCAACTGTTTTTCATAATGTGAAATTTCTCTTTTCATTAAATAAATATTTTGATTTCTTTCTTTAATTCGGTATCCGTTATTTTTTAAATAACCCATATTTAAAAATCGAACTAAATCTTTAGGAAATGATACTTCAATTTTAAAAATTGAATTAAATCTTGTTACTCTTATTCGACATCTTTTTAGAATCATTTCTGAATTAAGACCTTCAAAAATCATTTGTTGATATGTGTCGATGATTGTCATTTTATTTAAAAAATCTATTATAAAAATCGCTATCTTCCCATCCAGATATTAAATCAACAGTATTTAATTTATCATTATATGGTGTATTTTGTGTAACTTTTATTTTTGATACATGATTAATACAATCTTTTATACCAGCATTGGTGGCATTTTTTGGTGAAATACTTCTAATTGGTAATTGTTTTACAATAAATTCTGTCAAATCATCTCGATTTTTAATTTTTTTTGTCTCTTTTATATATTCTTTAAGTTCTTTTTTAGATGAAATCATTAATGTTTTAATAATTGACCGAGCTACTCCAATTATAGGATAAAATTTCGTTGGATGAAATATCATAGTTAATGGAACTTGACAATAGATTCCGTTTATCTTTCCTTTTTCTTTTAATATGTTAACTTGTTCTAGAAATCCAACATAATCTGTTCCAACTGTAATGGTTTTATCGATTTTTTGATTAAATCCAGAAAATAATATAGACATAGTTTCTAAGTATGCTTTTAAAATTAAATCTATATTTTTATTTTTATGAGGAAATGATGTCTTAAAAGCAAATACAAAATTATCAGTTTTTAAATTAATTAGTTTTTGAGTTTTTAAAAGCTTCCATCTAGCATACATTTGTTGAGATATTCTATCTCTACAGTAATGTCCACCACTATAATATTCTGTGTCGGTTTTAGAAATCTTAAACCAAATTCCTATAAGGTTTTGATATTTTGCAATTGATAGTATCGGCATCTTATTTAACTCCAATGATTTCTTTTCTCATTGCTGGATTGAGTGGTATGATAGAGCCAGCCATTTCAAGTTCTTTAACGGCTTGAGTTCGATATGTTAAATCATTTGCCCACATATGTCGAATTGTTGCTTGATTTAATTTTAATTGTCTATCTTTCATTTTTATTCCTCCCTTAATCTGTCCAATTTCCATCCACTACTCTTTTAAATCCAGATGAATCTTGGTCGAATACGAAAATTTCTACATTTTCATCATTTATTGATATTGTTCTTTGACTATATCCAGCACCTATTTCCATTTGTTGAATTGGTTTAAAAACATCATCTGGAATGTCATAAATTTCTCCATAAACAATGTCAGCTTCTTCTCCATCTAATATTACTGCAGGGTATGAACCTAATGAGAATAATTTTGCATTATGAATAACAGTGTTGATGATGAATTGAGCTTTATCCATATTACAGCGTTGGTGATTATAGAATCCTTTTTTCAAACTTCCATAAATAAATACTCTTGTCATTTTTTAATTTCCTCCATTTCTTTATAGGTGAAATTCAAAGTGAAAATTAAGAATTGTCAGTTCAATTTCGGTGTCGGTTGTGAATGGCGGGAATGAAATTTTAATATTAAAAATCACAATCTCACCATATTCAATCCAATCTCCAGTCCAAAGATTAAAGAATGAAATCCAATTTTTGAAGTAGTTTTTTATTTTTTTCTCTATCCATTGGATGGCAAAAATGACTGGAATAGATAGAAGAGCGAGAGATATAAATATAAAATTCCAAGCACTCTCTGACATCATTTTAGTCTGTTTTTTTACGATATGTATTATTGAAGTAAGCAATTACATCACGTCTGGATTGTTTTAATCGGTAGGTGGCACTATGGAGTGTTTCCTTACCATTTACTGTTATGTGTGGCACTCCAGTCAAATAATTATTCCAAAACATTGATGAGAGTTCATTATATTTTATTTGATTGGGAACTAATCCATGTTTTGCTGCATATTCTTGGAGTCGAAGAACTTTCATTGATTCTTTATGTTCTTCTATAAAAAATTTATCAATTGAGTTATTCATTTTGTCACTTCTCCTATTTTATTTCTGGTAGAAGAAACAAAAAAGAAACGGAATTGAACCGTTAGTCTTCCTATAATTTAATGTGTTTTCAGACAGAGTTATAAATAAATTATACGAGTGATTAAAAACTAGTATAATTTATTTATTACACATTCACTCCTACCATCCCAGCGATATTTCGATGATTGAGAGTCGCATATTTGATATAACTTCGTTCTCAGGTTTAAAATATAAACCACCATCTATCCTTTTTTGCCTCATAAATAAATGAGTATGAATAATTATTGGTCGCCACAAGTCGGACAACCATTTGGTTCATCCGTTGAAATAATTGGTTTTGAACAGGTCGGACATAAGATAATCTTTTTCATTGTGCGTTTTTTTTGAATGAATGAATAATAATCTGTGACTTGTAAAGTGTTTTTCATTGTAGTATCTACTAATTCAAATTCGTTGAGTGGGGCGATGTCAAACACTTCATCATCTATTGTTGTAAATCCTAATTCTTGATTATCGGCATTTGGTATAACGCTTCCCTTTACGAGAAAACCATATTTCCTATGCCGATATATAGATTTTTCTATCATTTTTTAGAGTGATTCCCATTGCTTACTTTTAGTATTTTTAATTTTTTGTAATTTTCGTTTAGTTAATATTTTTGAAATATCAATACTAAATAATAGGCAAGCCATATATATTAATATGCCTACAATCATATTAATAAAAATTATAAAAACCAGCAATAGAAGTAAATTCTCAATCATACAATCATCACCACAATTTTATAAATTATTATATAAAATATGAGAAAAGATATCATTGATAGTATGACGAAGGCAGCTAATATAAAATATGCTAATAATGTATATATAATTTCTTTCATTTTAATTTCTCTTTCTGTTTTTCTATTAAACAGATTTGTCCATTCTTTATTTCACCAATGAGAATAGATAATTCACCAATTCTATTACCAAGTCCTATGAGGCATTTTTTAAATTCTGCCTTTGATGAATAGTTATCTGGAACATTTTTAAATCTTCCATAAAGAAGTTTATGTCGTTCAGAATATTCTCGGAGTTGAACGCTTAGGGCATCAATAATGATTTTTTCTTTATTCTCCATTGTCATATCTCCTATCTGCCTTCTGAATGGCATAGTCGAGAATCTTTTTAATTACTGAGTCTTCAATATTAGCTTCTACAATCCTATCAATTTCTGATTCCAATAATCCGACACCCTTGCGAATATTAGTCCAATCATGAATGACCTCATGCATCAATGTAAATTGCTGCTGATAATCGCAATTCCGCCTATTCAGAACAATAACTTTTTCATCTGAATAAATTTCACCTGATATATATTTTCCTCGAGTGTTGGGGATATCGTCAATAGTGATTTGATAATCAGCTAATGTTTCTAATAATCTATTGATTGTCATTTTCTACTCTCTTATATCATAATTCTAAATATATTATAGTTCCAACTATTATCAATATAACTAAAATTGACAATAGCAAAATAAATATTTTTATAATACCTTCACTCATTTTTATATATCCTTTACTTTTATTTTATCAATATATTTTGCATACTCATAATTACAATCTTCTTCAATAGCTGCTTTACGAGTATCATTTCTTGGATATTTATCAATATCACGAGCATATTCATATCCATATCTTTCTTCAATTGCTGCTTCCCGAGTATCATCTCTTGGACATTTATCAACATCTCTTGCATAAATATAACCTTTTCCTTCTTCAATTGCTGCTTCCCGAGTATCATCTCTTGGACATTTATCAATATCATGTGCATATTCACATCCATTTCCATCTTCAATGGTTGCTATACGAGTATCATCTCTTGGACATTTATCAATATCACGTGCATATTCATATCCCCACCCTTTTTTAATAGCTGCTTCACGAGTATCATCTCTTGGACATTTATCAACATCTTTTGCATATTGATATCCTTTTCCTTCTTTTATAGCAGTAATTCTATTTATATTTTTGCTATCTTCTTTAAAATTTGTTTGATAAAATTCTTTACCATAATGTTTTATAATCCATTTTTTATCATGCTTCATTTTATATCCTCTATTCTTTTTTAATTATTTTTATAAAATAATATCTGGTTATTGTATTATTCATTTATTTTTAATAAAGTTATAATGTATATATCTATATTATTAATAAAATTAAATATATAAATGTAATGAAATTTGTATTATATAATAACAATTATTATCTATTTCAAATATTATTCTTCAAGTATATTATAATATAATTCTATATTATTTTTTATAACAGTATTATATAAACAACTATTTTCTATTTTCATTCCATTAATAATATTATAATTGAAATATTCATTATATACCCATTCACTTCATTGAAAACATCAGTATAGCGAAAATGCCACCAATATATAAAACCCAAAAAAGGATACCCATTAAAAATAGGGTTTTCAAATATGTTTTCTTCTAACATTATTCCTACTCCCTTCACAAACAAGGTTTCTGTGTGTCTGATAACCAGTATTCGTCACTGTCAATATCATATATACATAATCTCCCATTCCAACCTGCACCACAATCTATACAATAAAGATTATCTTTTATTACAGGATTAGTAGTGTCATTAATAAGCTGAGTTGTAGTATGACCAATGAAAACCTTATCCCAACATACTTTCTTATCAATAGGAGATACATCGTTCTTATATATAGGACAACTACTACCGAAAGCAAGTTTCCTATCCCACATCAAATCCCTTTCTGTATTTTTGTCTATATGTATCAAAGGACTAAAGCCACCATGGACAAATATCATATTATCCTCGATATGATACAAAACAGACTTATTGAAAAAGTCTTGATGAGTTACAGGGATTTTTACATTTTTAGTATTTATTATACTTAATTCTGAGCCATTAGATGCAAGTTTAATTATCTTTCCGCCATAACTTTCTAAAGTGTTAGCACCACCCTGCTGTAACCATATCTCTTCTTCAAAACCAGAAGAAATGTTTTGCATAAACCATTGGTCATGATTTCCTCGTATAAATATTATATTTTTTATCTTTAATAGTTCATCGACAACCTTTTTGGTATCTCTGCCACCATCACATACATCGCCGAGTATTATAAGTTTATCATTATCATAATCAAATTTAGATGCCTCTAAAACTTGTAGTAGTGCTTCATATCTTCCGTGGATGTCGCCTATCGCAAATCGTTTCATCGTGAATCCCATATTTTTTCAATAGTAGCAATTGCATCCTGTTCTTTTTTTATTTCTTTTTTGATTGCTTTTTCATAATAATCTTTATGTCCATCTATATGATATTCAAAACTATCATTAAATGTTTTAATAGTATAATTATAACCGCTAATTATATTATTTAACATCTCTTTTTTTTTATTCCTACTTCTTAAATTATACATTTTTTCAATTTTTATTTTCATCCATTTTAATGGACAATTTATATATAGCCAAAAATCACCACAATAATCATTATTAAATATAGGATAATCTTTATCTTTATCGACTTGTTTCCAATTTATTTTATAAGGATTTCTCATTAACTGATAGCCTAATTCTTCTATCTGTTTATTTTCAGTTCTATGAAGAAATACCAGCAATTCTTTATATTGTTTTTTTGTCCCATATATCTTATCTATAGCTGCCATTTTAGATTCCTCGATATTTATTACTTTCTAATGATGAATAATTGTGCCTTAGTTTGCCATTTTTAGCAATGAGTTCCATATAGTCGGATGTATAGTAGGCACCATAGTAATTTTTATTTGGGTTTTGTTCGTGTCTGAATTTCGTCCATCGGCAGAGCTGGTCTAGTGCTTTACAGAATGCTCGATAGGTGTTTTTTGATTTAACTTCGTAGTAAATTTCATGAGTGGGTGTTTTTGCTAAGACGTCGGTTTCACCCAATGAATAATTGACGTTTATTGTAACTTCATCATAGTAGTGTTTTTGATTGAGCCTTGAATGGAGGCTGTTACAAATCTGTTGGTGATTTTTAATTTTCATATCGTTCATCTTCTTCTTCTTCATATTC
>DAOWOJ010000045.1 GCA_030642125.1 Candidatus Aenigmatarchaeota archaeon
ATATACAGTATCATAATGTTTTAATACAACTCCCTCTTTCACAATAACTTCAAGTAAAGAAAAAAAATGATTTCCCAAAACATAAGCCACAGGTTCTGTTCTGCTCATTCCAGAATGTCCGTATAATGGATGAATATGGCATTGTTTTGGATTTTCTATTATACGGACATTCTGGAATGAGCAGAACAGAACCTGTGGCTTATGTTTTGGGAAATCATTTTTTTTCTTTACTTGAAGTTATTGTGAAAGAGGGAGTTGTATTAAAACATTATGATACTGTATATATTGGCGAAAAAGAAAGAGATAAAATCAAATATATTAAACGTAAAATTAATATAGATGATCTTTCAGCGCAGGCTAGAAGTGAGCTTGAAAATGTAGTAGAACAGATAGTTGATAAAAATGAAGATGTATTTGTAAATTTTTTCAATGTATCAGGATCTGTTACAACGAGATTGCATAAATTGGAACTTTTGCCAATGATTGGATCAAAACATATGTGGAATATAATAAAAGAAAGAGATAAAGAAAAATTTAAGAGTTTTGAAGATATAAAAAATAGAGTTCAACAGTTCCAAGACCCGAAAAAAACAATAATAAAAAGAATTTTGAGTGAATTGGAAGATGGCGACAGATATAAATTATTTGTGAAAAAATGAATTGTATGATAGAATTGCAGAATGTATATAAGAATTACAGTTTAGGAAAGATAGATGTTAATGTTTTACATAATGTAAATTTGAAGATCGAAAAGAGAGATTTTGTTTCCATAATTGGGAGTTCTGGGTCTGGAAAAAGTACTTTATTAAATATATTAGGTTGTTTGGATAGACCAACATCTGGAAATGTTCTTTTCGATGGAAACGACGTTTCAACTCTGAAAGATGATGAACTTGCTAGATTGAGATCAAAAAGAATCGGGTTTGTTTTTCAATTTTTCAATTTAATTCAAACATTAACATCATTGGATAATGTTCTACTTCCTATGATATTTGCAAATTCAAAGAATGTAAATACAGCAAAGAAGCTTTTATGTTCTGTTGGGTTAGAAAATAAGATGATGAATAGACCATATGAATTATCAGGCGGTGAACAGCAGAGAGTAGCAATAGCTAGATCTCTAGTCAATGATCCAGATATTATTTTGGCTGATGAACCAACTGGAAATCTTGATTCAAACACAGGAAAAGAAATATTGGAGTTGTTATTTGATCTTAATAGACATGAAAATAAGACATTAATAATAGTTACGCATGATAAAAATATTAGTATGATTGCAAATAAAATAATGTTAATAAAAGATGGCGAAGTTGTAAATGAAAAATAATAATTTTAACTTTTCATTGGGTGTATTTTTACCTGTTCTTATTGTTACATTACTATTTGGTACTTCTTGTGTTGATGCTCAGATGGATATTGGCGGAGATTTTATACAAAATATGATAAAAGATGTTGGTTCTGATTTAATAAACAAAATATTTCCATCTATACAAAAAGCAGTTATTCCAGATAAAATTATTGCAGTAAAAGATACAGTTTTTGATGATAAAAATTTTAAGATAGCTGGAAAACAAGAAAAAATTGTTATACCAAATGAAAAATCTAATTTTATAGTAACTGTAAATAATAAATTTGATATAAATGAAATGAATATTTCAATATTTTCTCAAGATATAGATTTTGATAAATCCATGTTTTCGTTTAAAAATTTAAAACGTGGTTCTACTATTGCATTAAAGCTAGAAATGAAAATCCCTAGCGATATTGATATCAAAAGTATTGTACACATGAATTTAGAATACTCTAGTAGTTCAAAAAAAAGAAGTGGTTCTTCTAGATATGATTTTCCGATAATACTTCAAAAACCAGTCGATATTTATGTTGAAAATATAGGTTTAAGTTCAGATCCTGTTCCTGGTAAAGATGTTGTACTAACATTCGATATAAAGAATGTTGGAAAAGGAACAGCTTCAAATATATTTATTACTCCCGTTTCTGATGTGCCATTTTTCTTGTCTTCTAAACCAAAAATCCATGTTGATAGTTTGAATGTGGAAGAAAAAACGAATATAAACATACCGTTGCTTATATTAAAAGATGCAGAAATCAGGCCATACCCATTGAATTTATTGATTTCTTATGAAGATGAAGGTCATTCTGTTCACGAAACGTCTAACAGAATTAATTTATTGATTAAAGCAGAACCTGATTTTAATATTATATTGGATAGTATTTCTGATGAAGGGTTGACATTTAAGTTAATAAATGTTGGCGGTGCAGATGCTGATAGTCTTTTCATAAAAGTGAATGAAAAAGTGTTTTTCATAGATTCTTTAATCAAAAACGATTATATGTTAATTTTAATTCCAAATGAAATGCCACCAGGACATAATGAAATAGAATTTTCATTGAGTTATGTTGGTCCTTATGGAAACAAATCGAGCGAAAATATAATATTTCCAATGGAGATAGATGAAATAAAAGAAACACAAAGTAAATTTAATTTATCTGGTATAATTTTAATTGGTATAATTTTTGTTTTTGGTTTATTTTTTGGTCGTTTTACAAATAAAAAATAAAATAAGGTTGATTCAATGTGTTTCTCGATATATGTAAATTATCTATTAGATCTTTGATAAATAGGAGAACCAGAACTTTATTGACATTGATAGGTATAATAATAGGAGTTGCTGCTGTTGTTGGTCTTATTAGTGTTACTTCAGGAATTAATGATCATATAATGTCTCAAATGAGTTTTCTTCAATATGATGTAATAAATATTGTGCCTGGAGGAAACACTGAATCAATTGAATCAGCTTTTTTGGGTTCTTCTTCTAGGGTAAGTTTATTAACAGAAAAAGATGTAAGAGAACTCTCAAAAATACCAGGCGTAGGTGTCGCATGTGGATCTCTTATTGGATATGGTATGGTAAATTATGAAGGTCAACAATCAATGATTCCGTTGATGGGTTATGATTCAAGAAAATTTTCAGATTTGATGAAATCGTCATCATTCAGTGGAAGATTATTATCGGCTGGTGATAAATACTCTGTTGTTTTACCAGAGGTTATTGCTAATAATGTTTTTAAAAATCCTGTTAAACTTGGAAAAAAAATAAATATAAATGGTGAAGATTTTAAGATTGTTGGTATAATCAAATCTAGTGATAGTTTATTGGATATTCAATATGGTATATCAGTTTTTATGCCGTCGTCATCTATGAGAAAATTATTTGATATTGATAAGAATATTGTTCATAGAATACAAGCTACTATAAAACCAGATGCTAGTATTGAACGTGTAGAAGTTGATATAAAGGAAACATTAAGACGTACTCATAAGGTACATCGCGGAGAAGAAGATTTTTCTGTTATAAGTTCATTGGCTCTAAAACAATTTATTAACATAATAAATGGTCTATTATCTATTTTGATAGGCGGAATTGCTGGAATTTCTCTTTTAGTTGGTGCGATTGGTATAGCAAATACTACTTATACATCTGTTACAGAAAGAACAAAAGAAATAGGAATAATGAAAGCTATTGGTGCAAAGAGCAATGATATAATGTTTATGTTTTTGTTAGAATCAGCTATAATTGGATTGGTTGGTGGAATTCTTGGTTGTATAATAGGGGCAGGGCTTGGAGAAGGATTTTTACAAATTGGTTTGTTTGTTAGAGAGAGTCAAATGTCTGGGTTTGGTATGCTACCTATCGATAATATTATGAATGATATTCATATTTCATTGTCTCCTAAATTGATAATTGGAATGATAGCATTATCTATTCTGATAGGTATTATTTCAGGTGTATTTCCTGCTAGAAAAGCTTCAAAATTGCAACCAGTAGAAACGCTGAGATATGAATAATTTAATTAAAATTCATTTAATCTTTTTTGCGGTGAATTGAATTTTTTGATCTCTAAATTTTCAGAATTATTAAATATTGGTTTTCCATAAACTCCATCATATCCAGGATCAATTATTATTTTTTGTTCTCTAATTTTCATTATTGCGTTAACAATATTTTTTTATGTTATTTTAATTAATTTTTCTTTTGGCTCATTTAATAAAACATCTATTTCTGAATTTTCTTTTGTTAATCTATTGAAATTATCAAAAACATTTTTTGAATATATGTTAATACCAGTGACATATGATATTATTTCTGATAATGGAATCAAAGAAGTAAATTGTATTGAATTTTTCGGCGTAAATCCTTTTTGTCTATCTGCTAATTCTGTTATTCTATGTAACACACCAATAGTTAATTTTTTTCCACAAACAGGACATATATCATTATATTTCATTGATTCTTTCGGATTCATTTTCACATTACAATTTCTGTGTCCATCGTAATGATATTTTCCTTGTTCTGGAAAAAATTCTATTGTTTTTATTAAACCATTATTTTTTTTCTTTATGGCATTTAGAATATTATCATATGATAAATCTTCTAGATCGATGACAGTAAATTCTCTTCCAAGTCTCCATGGGTTCGCGCTATGTGAGTCCGAAAATGAGACAAGTGCATATTTATCAAGTGAACTTAAAGTCCAGCACATTGCAGGATCGCTTGATAATCCTGTTTCTAATGCATGAATATGTTTTGTTTGATTTTCAAA
>DAOWOJ010000042.1 GCA_030642125.1 Candidatus Aenigmatarchaeota archaeon
ATTAATGCTGATCTAACATCACCATAACTTTTTATTGCTATTATTTTTATATCTATATCATTTATTTTAATATTTTCTTGTTTACATATCTGTTTCAACTTTTTTATTATCAGACATGCATCTATTTTTTTAAACTCAATAATATTACAATATCTCTTTAAATTTTTCAATTTTGCATTATTTATACAATTTGCAGTTAAAATTATTGGAAAATTTGTATTTTTAATAATTTTTATGATTTCTATTATAGAATTATTGCTAGTAATCGTGTCTATCTCATCAATAAAAATTATTTTTTTCTTAAAAAAAGAAGATTTAGTTGCTTCATGAATACTTTTTATATATTCCTGATTTCTTATGTAAGATACATCTATCTTAACTAGATCAAAATTGTTTTCTATAGCAAAAACTTGTATATAACTAGTTTTTCCACAACCTGGTGGACCATATAACAACAAAGCTTTATCGTTTTTCTGATATTTCAAAAGATTAGAAACCAATTTCATTGCTTCATCTTGACCAATAAATTCTTCTATTTTTTTTGGAATATAATTATTTAACAACATTATTTCTATCACCAATTAGCATAAATTGAGATAATAGATATTCTAATTGAATATATTCGTTTCCACCAATTTTAATTCTAAAATCACATTCAGCAATTTTTTCAAGCATCCTAATTTTGTCATTTTCATTTATTTTCAATAAATATATTTGTTTATGAATTTCCTTTAGAATGTCTTCTCCATTTAGTCCCAATTCAATTAATAATCGATTTAATTTTTTTCTTGATTCAACAAAATTTCTTTGCAATGATAATTTTATCATACTTTCTATTTCTTTTGGATTAGCAAACATGCATGTTTCATAAATCGTATTTTCTGTTACATTCTCTTTCGCATAATTTGATACCTGTAAAATATTTATAGCTTTTCTTACATCTCCGTTTGAAAGATCACATATTATGTTAATAGCTTCATCATTTATTTTTAAATCTTCTTTTTCTGCTATAAATTTTAATCTTGGTATTATAATTTTGTCTTCTACTCTTCTAAATCGAAATATTGCACATCTGCTTTGTATTGGTTCTATTATATTAGAGCTATAATTCACAGTTAAAATAAATCTAACATTATTAACATACTTTTCCATTGTTCTTCTAAGCGCTTGCTGTGCTTCTCGTGTTAAAGCATCTGCTTCATCTAGCATACAAATTTTTGGAATAGATACAGAAATCGATTTAATCTTCGCAAAATTTTTTATTTTGTTTCTTATAACATCTATTCCCCTTTCATCAGATGCGTTTGTTTCCAAAAAATTTTCTGTCCAATTATCACCAAATATTTTTTTTGCAATTACCAAAGCTATTGTAGACTTACCAACTCCAGCTGGTCCAGCAAACAAAATATTTGGTATATATTTTTTTTTAACAAAATTTTCTATGACTGTCATAATATTTTCTTGTCCAATCACATCTTTTAACTCTTCAGGCCTATATTTTTCTGTCCATACACATGAATCTTGTTCGTTAAATAGCATAAAACTCTTTTAATTTATATTATTCAATATTTTAATTCATGAAGATTTCAATAACTGGCACTCCATGCACAGGTAAAACAACGCTTTCAAAAAATTTAAGCAAAAAATTAAAGTACAAAAGAATTGATTTGAATAAATTTGCAAAAGAAAATGGATTATTTGAAGAATATGATGAAAAAAGAGAATCGTGGGTAGTTGATATAGACAAATTAAGAAAACAATTTAAAATAAACTATAATAACGCAATAATTGATTCCCATTTATCTCATTTTATTTGTGTTGATATAGTCATTGTATTAAGATTAGAACCAAAATATCTAAGAAAAAGATTAGAAAAAAGATATAAAAATAAGTTTAAAATAGAACAAAACATCGAATCTGAAATTTTTAGTATATGTGTTCATGACGCTTTAGAAGTAAATAGCAATGTTCAAGAAATAAATTGCACAAACAAATCGAAAAAAGAAATATTAAATGATGCTTTAGAAATAATAAAATCTTGTTCTCATTTTCATTGTTAAACAAGCAAATATAACCGAAACTTTTATATATTGCGAATTCAAATTTAATTAATGAGTAATATGATAAATGAAGAAAATGCATTTATTTTGTCTTTAATTGGCGGAATATTAATAACTATTGGAAGTGTAATGACACTGTTATTAATGCCAATGTATAATGATATTTCTGCTAATTCAGTTATAAGCTCTGATACTGTTTCACAAGAAATGGTAATTGATATGATGCCAATTATATCTAGCTTAGGAATTGTATGTGGAATTATTGTTATAGTTGGTGCATTTTTGATAAATGGTGCAGAATATAGAAAACTTGGTGCAGTTTTGGTAATTATATTTTCACTACTTGGTATAATGGGTGGTGGAGGCTTCTTAATAGGAAGTATAATTGGAATAATAGGAGCGATTTTTGCATTCAAAATTAAGTGAGGTATTTAAAATGTCTTTAAAAAAAGAAAATGATGAATATGAATTGATCCCATTGAATCCTATAAGAAAACTTGAAAAAAGATTACATAAATTAGAATCTAGGGATGATTTAGTTGATGTTAAAGGAGTCACAAGCAATATATTTGAAATGATAACTACAAATCAGGCACTAATTTCAGATGTTCTAAGATCAAATGACAAATTAAGCGATGAAATATCAAAATTACCTCCAAAAATCGACGAGTTACTTGAAGAAATGAGCAACTTCATAAAATTATTATCAGCTGCTAGTGAAATATCAGATGTAAAAAAAGAAAAACCAACAGATTTTATATTTAACGAAAAATTTGATCAATTAATAAACTTGAATAAAAATATGTTAATTGCAATGGAGAAATTTCATCCAATCAAATTAAAAATAAGTAAAAAAAAATCTATAAAAAAGAGATAAAATGAAGAATGTTTTACTGATAAATGTATTTTTAGTTATAATTTTGCTTCTATTAGTTGTAATATCATTCTCTATAATTGGAATGGGTAGCAATTTCCAAGCACAAGAAAATTTTGTAATTATATTATTGATAATAATAATAGTTACACAAATATTCAATAGTGCCATAATGTTAAATTTATTTGGTTCAATGAAAGATAAAAATAATTGAAAAAATATATGGAGGTAGTTTTAATGAAAAAAAGAGGAATAACTCCAATAATATCTGTAATATTGATGTTAATGTTAACATTATCTTTGGCTGGTATCGCTTTTAGTTACACTAGAGGAATGCTTAGTTCTACATTAGCAAGAAATATTAATGTAATAGATGCAACATGCAAAAATGGAAGAATGAGTTTAATATTGAAAAACATTGGGACAGATGACATAAATGTTGCTAAAGATCTAACTGTATTATTAAATGGGGAAGTTGTAAAATCTTCAAGAATAAAATGGAGCGATAAAAATATTAGAGCTGGCGGTAGTATTGTTACATTGAAAATAAAAAATTGTAAAGATGGTTCAAATACTTTTAAAATAATAGCTGGGACAGGCTCTATTGCAGATGGAATAGCATATTGTATTTAATTTTACATTATTGACTAACACATTAAATGTGTTAGTCATCTTTTTCTAAAAATTATTTATGTATTCATTATATATGATTATAAATGATGAAAAGAGCACAGGTAGCTCCGGTGACATTAATTGTTTTAATGACGATTATGCTTTCGCTTGTTTCCGCAGCTTATGTTTGGGGTTTACCATTGATTCAAAAAAGAGAAGATATACTAGAGATGAACAATATAACGAATTTTTTTAACTTATTAAATTCAAAAATAGATTGGGTAGCAAAATATGGTGGAACAGAAGTTATTCGCATAAAAGACAAAGGAATATTTACTTTTTATTCATATGATTCAGAAAATGGTAATAGCATAGTTTTTAACTCTGTAAGTAGAGGATCAACTTTGATTATAGGCAAATGGATACCAATAAATACAGAAAATTCTGGTGACATAGGAATTCTAGGGAATGATGAAATTGGAATAATAGAGATGAGATCAGATCCGCATGATAAAGGATATGAATTTTCTTTAAGATTGCGTTACAGAGAATTGCATTCAGGAGACAGAGGATATAAAATTGAATTAATGAATCCTAAAAAAATCATAAAAACAACCGATGGACACATTATAATCTCTCTTGAAAATGAAAAGATTGAAAATATAAAAAGAGATGGAAAAAAAATAACTTTAATTACAAAGATAATAAAAATTTCATTTGATTAATAACATCAAAAAAGGAAAATAATCTGTATATAAAGTAACATATACTAAAAACGATTATCTTTTCTAGGTATATCACAAATAATATAATTATGAGATCTCAATCACTTTTAATAGAATATATATTGTTTTTTATCATAGGCATTTCAATATGCTCTAGTATCATTTTATCATTCGATATTTTAAAATCTAATATAAGGTCTACTGTAGTTTATGATCAATTTAGAGAAATGGCCGATTTTATAACATCTTCAATACTATCAATATCAGATCAAAGCGGAATAAGTGTAATGAAATTAGCAATTCCAAAACAACTTGCTTTGCATCAATATAAGATAGAATTGGACAATGAAAAAATATCAATAATTTCACTAGAAAATCCTAATATAATATATATACAAAATATCTACAATATTGATAAAAGATATAAAATGAATGGTCTAGTAATATCATCAGAAAATAAATATTGTTTCATTAAAAAAAATGAATACGAGATAAAAATTTGTGGAGAAATTTAATGGATCCTAAAAAGAAAATAATAATGAAATTTATTCTTGGTATGAATAAACTTTCAAAAAAACAAGAAATAACTAAAACTAAAAAGAAAAAAAGAATTAAAGAGAAAGGAAT
>DAOWOJ010000081.1 GCA_030642125.1 Candidatus Aenigmatarchaeota archaeon
AATTCTTTTTTACTTATTAAATCTTCTTCATCAGCTTTATTTAATATTTTATTAATTTTATCTACAGATTTATTAATATCTTTTTTTCTATCTGTAATAAGCTTAGATTGTAATTTAATATAAGTTAAAAGATTTTTAATCTTCACTGTTTCTTCGTAGATTAGTTTTTTCATTATGCTAATTTTTTTCCTTTTAGTAATTCTCTTAAAAATACATTTTTTTCTCCTGTATGGAAATCTCCACTACCTAATGTTTCTACCCATTCGATATAAAAATGATTATATTCTTTTTTTATTTCTTCAAATGTCATAGGTAATACGTTTTCACAATTTCCACAGTTATTAAATATAAAATTTTTTAAATCTGGATAATCATCATAGTTAAAAACTCTTTCATCTGTAATAAAACAAACTGCGGTCAATGCATCATTTAAATCTGGTTCATAGAAATCTGCATATTCTACTATATTTAATATTTTATCTTTTCGATGATCAAAATTATATTTAATTATTTCGCTTTTGATATTATTAAGTGAACCTAAATATTCTGAGCCATCATCACTTAACGTATTATTAGTTGTTCCTCCATTAAGAATTATCCAAGTTTTCCAATTATCAGCAAAATCAATAAATTGTTTGTCATCTTTAAATAGTCTTGCATATTCTAATGCTGCATGTCCTGCTTGTATTGCCTGTTGTATCGGAGAGATATTATAGGGTACAAAAAAGTACATTCGTAATTCTAATTCTTTCATATTTGTTCTTTTAAATTATATGTTTCTATAAAATATGGAATATGTTTTTCATCTAATTCTATCCAAAGAAAAAGATCTCCTTCAATATCAATATTAGTTGTTGGGAGTTTAGTTTTTCTGGCTAGAGTACAAAAACCAATTTCTAAATGCCATTTATTCCAAGAATTTTCAGTATTCCAATTTTCATAACCTCTTCGATGAATAATTGAAAAATGAATTTTTTCAGTATAAAGATATTTAACTATTTCATCAAATGGTAAATCTATTTGTTTTCTTTGCCATTCGGGTTGGTGATCAATCCACCAATTGTATTTTTTAGAAAAAGCATCTCTACAAATCTCTTCCCATTTCTCAGGAGAGAATGAGTGAAATTTTAAATAAAATATATCTGAGAAATGTTCATTCATACTTTAATATAACCAAAAACATTGGGATAAAAAAATATTTTATGATTTATTTTTAAACGATATAAGGATATCTCATACCGTAAGTGCGTTTTGCACCGCAGTTTGTACAGGTATGTTCGTATTGAGGTGGGTTTGTTTGTTGGACAACTCCGTTTGGTCTCATCCAGCCGTTTCCACATTCTGGACATCTTTGATCTACTTGGTTAGTTTTTACTTCTCTTGTTTCTGGCATTTTAATTTAAATTTATTTTGGTTGGAGTACCATTCGTTGTTTTAAAAACTTTAAAAAAAGAATATTTAGATGTTGCCATCCATGTTTTTTTACATTCCGAACATGTATAATCATTTACAGCATCTCCTGATACCATATCAGTAAAATTATACCCTAATAATTCAGGATAATGAATTCCTAATATACATTTAATTTTTTTCATGTTTTATTATATTTAGCTTCTCTAACTTCTCTTATAAAATCAAAAAATTGCCAATGCCAATCTGAACTTGAATTTGTTTCCCATTCAAGTAGCATTCTTGAAAAGGATTTTCCCATTGTCACTTCTCCATTTTTGATTATTTTAATTCTTTTCCCAAACCCAAATGCAACCCCCATATCGAAATGAGTTCCTTGAGATAGTTCATTATAAAAAATATGAACCTCATGCGCGTTATAAATTGCCGTGGCATTTTCTTTACAAATATCAATACCTCTTCCATCTTGGTTAGTATCTCTATGAGGTAAATGAACTTTGTGTCCATTTTTTTCTAACTCTGCCACATAAATTTCGAGTTCTTTTTTATACTCTTCTGTAGCACCTCGTACTGTACAAATTATAAAAATATCCATTTTATTTAATTTTATTTCTAACTTCCATTAAAATTTTACCGAGTAAATTTTCACCTTTCCAATTACTTTTATCTAATATTGCATCATCTTTCCAATGTAATCCAACACCCCATATTTTATCATATAGAGATGCTTCAACTATAATTTTATTACCTGTTGATAAAAGTATTTTTTTAAGTTCGGGATTTTGTTGAAATTTTGCATAACAAACATCTAACATTACTTGATATCTTTTTTTTAACCAGATGTTATCATCAAAGTTTTTAACTTTTCGTCCTAAAGCTTTTACTAGTTTTGGATCATTAATTAGTAAAATTTTATTAGCAATTTCATAATCTTTAAAGCATAAAGCTTTTTCCCATATAAATGCTTGTTCGCTATTTTCAAATATTTCTCCATCGTGTTCAAAATGGGCTTCGGCCCAATTACTAAATACCGAACCCCAAAAATAAACATGTGTATCTGTTATTCTATCCATTTTAATCTCCGTTCATTACTTTAGCCGTTAGATTACCTAAATAACCTACTGCTATAATTAATAATCCTAATACCCAATATGTTACTATAAATTCAATCATAATTTAAAATAGTTTTGTTTGTTTTCTTTCATTTATTATTTCTACTAAAATATCTCCATGGCATGCCTTTGGTTTACACCAGCAGCCTAATATTTTGCCCTCTAACTCATCTAAATCCTTAAGTAAATGAGTACCTTCCCCTTTTAATATGTAGTCTCTATAGGCTTCTATTGCCTCTTCTCTTGTATCTTTTTTATATTTAGCAGTTGTTCCTTCTTTATGTGTATAGGGATTCCCCCACTTACCTAATTCTCCTGGGGCTCTACCTATGTAAACGTCATAGGGTTCTTTTTTACAATGAACGACTTTAGTCATCTATTACATCTATTCTTCCAACACCCGCAACATTATAAAGTGTAACATAAGAATTATTTGAAGCTTTCCAACTGGCACACCAATCCCATTCATTTTTATAGTATTTTAAATAATCTTCCATGGATATATTAACTTCTGATGCAGGAGTCACACCTAACATATTAATAACATCATTATATTCTTTAATATAAGATCTAGGTTGTTTTAAATTCTCAAAATATATACTAAATTTTTTCCCTTCTTTAACTTTAGCTAATTTTTTTTCTAAATCAATTTGTGCTTGGATATAAAACCCACCGAGAGCTTCTTGATATTCTGTAGCATGTTTGTCTCTATTTTTAATTAAAATATTAACAAGTTCTTTTTTGTTTACTATTACTTTGTCCATAATTTTATTAATTAT
>DAOWOJ010000009.1 GCA_030642125.1 Candidatus Aenigmatarchaeota archaeon
ATCAAGATCTTTTTCATTAAATAAAATTGATGGGAACTTTCCACTCAAACTTAAAGATGTCAAAACATCTTTTTCTCTTGTAAATGATAACATAAAAATTATATATTTTTATGATTGTTTAAGCTCTTTTAAAATCTTTTTCCCACTTATTTCCCAATATAGAATTTCTTTTCCATTTTCAATATTGCTTTTTAATTCTGTTGGAATTTCAATATCAAAAATAGAATAATCTTCCATATCCATAATTTGCGCTTTATCTCCAAGTATGGATAGAACTTGAGCAGTTTTTTTCAATATAGTTGGAACTTGAACATTTGTATTCGCTGGTTTCACAATACATCTTTTTTTCCCATCTAGAATTCCGACAGCTTCTAGTCTTGTTTTAGCAGAACCATGTTTACTTGTGACAGCACTTTGAACACTCAAAACTCTGCATGGTTCATCGTTTATTAAAATATATTTTCCTTGTGACATTTTTTTAATAACTACCATAATTATTCACCTTTCGCTTACTCGAGGAGCCAACAAGAATGATAATTGAACTTTATCAATCACCTTAAATATCATTTTAATTGGATATTCTGAACCGAATCCCAAAGAAAATGTATCGCACAATTTTCCTGTTTTCATAATTTTACGAAGATATTCAGTTGAATAGTTACTTTTAGTTTCATTGTTAACACTAAATTTCTTGATTGCTTCTGAATTTTTATCTAACTTTAATTTTGTTGATGTTACGTCACCAAAAGAATTCATCTCAAAAGAGTTTTTGTCAGCTTTAAATGTTATTGAATCAGCAACAATTTCAGCATCTGATATTCCATCATCTATAACAGATGTCTTAATGTCTATATTAGCACAAAAGTCAGAAATATCTGGTATATCTTTTTTCTCAACTGTTATTAATGGTAAAGAAAAAGTTCTTGTAGAAAAGTTTTTCACTGAAATATTTAACTTATTATCATTTTTAAGACTAAGAATAATTTTATCTTTATTTTTTACTCTTTTCAAAATCGATGATAGGCTTGAAATATCAATGCCAATAGTAGTTTCTTCATCTATATTATACTCATCAAAATATGTTTCCAGTAATTTTAGATCTACTACAACAACCATAGATATATCAGCTGCAGTGAAGTATATTCCTGATTTTTTAATATTAAATGATCCTTCATTGACAATATCAGATATCACACTTATACATGTCTTTAATATTTCTGGGTCAGATATTACTGCTTCAAACATTTAACTCACTAATTTCTTTTTCTAATTCATGAACATTTTTGTATAATTTGAGATCCAAATCGCTCATATCTTGAATTATTTCTGCATTTATCTCAAATTTATCTCCGAGTGATACAAGTTCACCTATTATTCTAACTAATTTAAAATCTGGAATTGACGAATCAAAAAATACATTTATTGAATCAGATCCATCATCCAATATCAACATTTTATCTTTTTTATCAACTATTGTTCCAATAATGGATACTCTTTGATCATCTGCATTAATTTCATTTATTTTTCTTTCAATGCATCGAGGTTTCTTAAATTCTCTTATTTCAGTATTTTCCATATGTTTTTTTTTATTTTATATTTATTTATATTAGTTAAAGCTAATTGGATTTAATGAAGTATTTCTTTGTATCTTTAATTATATTTTCATCTTTTTTATTATTGTCTACTCAGGCATATGCGCTAGATGATATTTTAGAAGGAATAGATATTTCTAATATTAAATTGCCGTTGGAAATCGGTCTTATGATAGATCCATTCTCTGCTGATATGACAGGAGAAATGACGATGATAAAGGGAATTGTAAAAATTCCATTAGATGCTGTTTTAAACATAAATGATATACGTGCAGAATTAAACGGAGATCTAGGAGTTAAATCTCTGAATTTGGAGTTGCCAACTATAAAGGATTTAAAAGTAGATTTGCTTGGTGAATTGAGCATGGAACATGCTCCAATAATTGATTTTGATGGAAATGTAGAGATGAAACTTCCGATAATTAATAAAAAAACTGGTGGAGATCTTGAAGGAACAGTTATTCCAATTGATACAAATCCAAAAACAGAGTATGTAGATATTCCATTGAGCGTAATTATAAGTGATTTAAATATTCCAATGGATAAACCAATACAAGATCTTTCTGTACCAATGAAGATGGGTATACCAGAATTGAGAATTCCTGTGATGGAAACAGTTAAATTAAAAATGTTTGGAATGAACATTGAACCAGATGATATGAAAGCGTTTTTGATAATTCATGAACTAGAAGTAAATATGGATGCTAGCATACAAATAAAAGAATTAAAATTATTGCCAAGCGGAGAAAATAAATTAAAATTAAAAGCAATTATATTAATGAATACTGAAGAGTTTATAAAACCAATGACAGGACAACTTATAGTTGAACCAGCAGAAGCTAATGCTAACATAAAACTTGGTAGATTTAAATTGCCTATAACACCATTAATGAAAACAAATGAAACTAACTCTGATCTAACAGGAAAATTATCAATAGGATCAATAAAGATTCCAATGTCCATAGAAGGGGAAATTATACTTGGATAATCAAATTTGTATAAAGAACCAAAAAAAATAATAATTCTACATAAAAATATGTTACAAAATTAAATTCCAGAGATTAGTTTGAAATATCTTTTTGTGATGAAAAAAGATTATTCTATTATTGAACAAATTTCAATAATAGATAATTTTATAGATCTTTTTCAATCAGAATTTCTATATTAGATTTTATTTGTTCTGATTCTCTTCCTATTACTATTTTGACATTTTTATTTTCTGCAGCTTTTATTAAATCTTTAGTTATTTTTCCATCTATCAAAATTATATCACCGCATATCTTGTCTTTAAATTCTTTTATAGGTATTCTTCCTAACACATTTAGTTTTATGTCCATTAAATAAATTGCTCCGCTGCCAATTAATTCATTCATCAAGTTCTTGAAAAACTTTTTTTCATTTTTTGTTATCTCTTTTTTTTCTATATCATTGTTTTTTATTTGATTAATGGATTTTTTATCGTTCAATGCTTTGAAAATTTCTTTTTTACTTAATTCTTCTACTTCTTTACCGACTGGAGCTCTTGAAATAAAGTCTAAATCAGTTTTAGCTTTTAGTTCCCTTAGTATAGCATCTCCTCCTCTATCACCATCTAAAAATGCTGTTGTTGTCTTTTCTTTAGATATTTTTGAAATTGTATCAGGTACAGAAGTTCCATTAACAGCTATAGTATTCTTAATTCCATATTTTAACATATTTAATATATCAGCTCTGCCTTCAACTATTATGATATCATCTGAGTCTAAATTTGGTCCACATGGCAAGCCATCGAATTTGCAGATCTCTTTGACTCGTATTTCTTCTTTTATCTTCTCGCAAAGCGATTCAGTATCAGGTGCAGTCTCCATAATGTCTTTTAAAATCTCTTTTGCTCTTTTCAAAACAAAATTTCTTTTTAATGATCTTACATCTTCTACAGATTTAACTAATAATTTTGCAGAACATGGTCCTACTCTTTCTATTGTTTCCAAAGATGCAGCCATAAGTGCAGTTTCGCCAGAATCTAAAGAAGAAGAAATTATAATTTCTCCACTGGATTTTCCACTATTGTTTGTAACATCCACTTTTATTCTTCCTATTCTGCCTGTTCTCTGTAATTCTCTTAAATCAAGATCATATCCTAGCAAACCTTCCGTTTGTCCGAATATTGCGCCTATTATATCTGGCTTTTCTATCATTCCATCTATCTTTAAATCTAATTTTATAATATATTTTATTGTGCTCTGAGCAACTTTTGCCATTCAAATCATCTCCTTCAAAACTTATATCTTCAATTTTATTCGACTTTACCATTAATTTTATTTTTGATCTGGTTTTATTATCAACTTTTACTCCAAAAGATTCTAAAAAATGATTCATTTTTTTTGCAATCTTTTTTCCTTCTTTATCAAAATCAGTTAATATTAAAACCTCTCTGTTTTCAGAAAAAAAATTAGATATATACTCGGATTTTTCATACAAAGAAGATCCATATATAGTTATTATATCAAAATTAAATTCTTTTAATGCCTCACGGTCTTTTTTTCCTTCAACTATTACTGGACAATTAATATTACTAAAAATATCTTGTAAAGTCCTATTTCTCATATATTATTATTGATATATAAGTTTAAAAACTTATATTCAATGTTTTAAATTTTATTATGAAGCATAAAATAATAGTTGTTGGAGATATAAAATATAATGTAATATCTGATCCATTGCCAGCAGATATAAATATAAGACGTGATGGTGAATATATAACAAAAATAGAAAATAAAATTGGCGGACAAGGTGCTATTTTTTCTATTGTAACATCTAAATTAGGTGCAAAAACCATTTTTTATGGCAAATTGGGAAAAGATAAATTAGGCATCGAATTGAAAAAAATAATGAAAAAGAATAAAGTTGGATGCAAAATAGAACTTTGCGATAAAACAAAAACAGGTGGAACTATATGCATAAGCTGGAAAAATGGCGAACGGTATTTTATAACAGATAATTCTAACAATGAAACATTAAATACAAGTGATATAAACACTGATGAAATATGTAATGCTCATCATTTCGCAAGAAGAGGAATTTGGTTTTCGCCAAATATGCTAAAATACGGGAATTTAAAATTATTGAAGTTTGCAAAAAAAAAGAAAATAGAAACATCTATAGATATTGGATGGGATCCATATTGGAACACGCTAGAACAAGAAAAAATTGAAAAACGAAAAGAATGCGTACGTAAATTGTTTTATGAAACAGACATATTGTTTTGTAATGATAAAGAGATCAAAAAAATAATGAACGAAAATTTAAATGATTCAATAAATTTGTTGCAAAATTATAATATTAAATTGATTGTAATGCATATGGGGAAAAAAGGTTCAATGATAATTTCAGAGCAAGAAGAATACAAAATTCCAGCTCCTAAAATAAAGACAAGAATAAATTTAACTGGTTCTGGTGACGTATATGATGCTATGTTTATTATATCAAGATTGAATGGAAAATCTATTCTAGAAAGTGCAGAAATGGCTTCAGAATGTGCTGGAAAACACATAGAAAACATTACACAATTATTTTCATTGCAAATATAATCATATTTATATGAAAATCACATAAGACTTATGTTATGAAGAATACACAAAAAAACATAAGAAAGGAAAAATTTTCTAAAGTAGCTCTTTTCACTAAAAAAATTAAACTAAAGTTTGGAGGATTAATAAAATCCATAGTTGTTTTTGGGTCAATTGTAAAATCTGATAAACCTATAAAAGAAAAATCTGATATAGATATTTGGATAATGTTGGATGATACAGATGAAAAATTATCTAAGAGCAAAGAAGAGATAGAATCTAATATTAAATTAACAGCAATGGAAATAGGCGATCTTCATGTTCAAATACATTATATAACGCAATTTTGGAAATGGTTAAGACAAGGCGATCCAGTTTTATTTAATTTCTTGAGATTTGGGTATCCGATATATGATTCAGGATTCATAAAGCCAGCGCAAAGATTATTAAAATTGGGAATGATTCCACCAAGCGAAGAAACAATATTGATGTATTCCAAATCAGCGCAAGAACAAATAAAAAAAGCTGAAGAATGTCAAAAGATTGGTATAATAAGTCTTTATAATTCTATGGTTTGCATTTCACAGGCTGTAAGCATGAAAATATTGAAACATAGACCAGATCCATCCGAAATATCAGGTATATTAAAAAAACTTTATGATTCGAATTACATACAACAAGAATATGTGGATTATTATGAAAATATATACAATATTTGGAAAAAAATAGATCATAATGAACTAAAAAATGTTACTGTTGAATTGTTCGAAGAAGAATATAAAAAAGCTAAAAAATTTGTTTTAAATATGCAAAAAATACTTGATAAAACATCTAAAAAATAATTATATTAAAAATAACGTATAATTTATATAATATGATAAAAAATTCAAATAAAAGAAAATCCGATCACATTGATATAGTACTAAATAAGGATGTAAATCATAAAAAGACAACAGGACTAGAAAATATAGAATTAAATTATTGCAGTTTACCAGAAATTGATTTAGATGATGTTAACATATCAACAGAATTCTTAGGAAAATCACTTTCTGCACCGATAATAATATCAGGAATGGTAGGCGGTATAGAAAAAGCAAAAAACATAAATAAAAGAATTGCTGTATCAGCTCAGAATGTTGGTATAGGTATGGGATTGGGTAGTCAAAGATCGATGCTAAAAGATTCAAAATTAAAAAGCACATATATTGTTAAAGATGTTGCTCCTGATATTCTATTGATAGGTAATATAGGTATAATACAACTAAAAAAGTATGAATTAGAGACTATCGAAAAAATGATTGAAGATGTGCAAGCTGACGCATTAGCTATTCATATAAATGCTGCGCAAGAAGCTATTCAGCCAGAAGGAGATACTAATTTTTCTGATTGTATTTCAATAATAGATGAAATAAGTCGAGAACTATCTAAACCTGTATATGTCAAAGAAGTTGGAAATGGAATAAGTTATGAAGTCGCTAAAGAACTTGCTAAAACCAAAATAAAAGCAATAGATGTACAAGGAGTTGGTGGTACTAGTTGGACAGCTATAGAAGGTATTAGAGGAGATTTTGAAATAGGAAAAACTTTTTGGGATTTTGGTATCCCAACAGCAATTTCTATTTACAGTTGTAGAAAAGCTTTCAAAGGGAAAATAATAGCAAGTGGTGGCATAAGAACAGGGTTAGATATTGTAAAATCCATTATTTTGGGTGCCGATCTTGGTGGATTTGCCACGCCTATAATAAAGATAGATAATTTTGGTGGTGTAAAAGAAATAGAGAAGTTCTTAAATAGAATAATCAGAGAAATAAAAATATCTTGTTATCTACTTGGATGTAAAAATATCAAAGAACTGA
The DNA here is from genome assembly GCA_030642125.1 of Candidatus Aenigmatarchaeota archaeon. Taxonomy (GTDB): domain Archaea; phylum Aenigmatarchaeota; class Aenigmatarchaeia; order DAOWOJ01; family DAOWOJ01; genus DAOWOJ01. The sequence goes on from DAOWOJ010000009.1 coordinate 6,997, forward strand.
AAAATATCACACCAATTATCACTGGAGAGACAAAAAAGTGGATAGAAGAAATAGAACTTTTTTAGTATAAACAAAAATCAATATTTGACAATATAAATTATTTAAAAAATATGTATATAATATTCCATTCCTATGTCAATTCCGTATGATTTATGTCTAATATTGATATCTCTATCAATATCTATTGTTAATAATTTCAATACTTTCCGATAAATTTCTATTGGTTCAATTTTTTGTGATTGAGCTAATTTTTTCATTTTATTTTTTATTGTATCAAAATATGTTTTTTTATCAATCTTATTCATAAAAATTACGCTGTTTGAAGATATTTTATTAGCTAGATCGTAATAATTTTCTGTGCATGAGATATCATTTAAAATCATATTATTCAATTTATCTATAATAAATTTTTGTATATTTTCCAATATTTTCTCATCAAAACTTTCTATATAAATTCTATTTATTTCTTCTGTTGCAGATGCTCTAATAAGAACTCTACTAATATTATCAAATCCGTCATTCAATACTATTTCAATTTTATCATACTTGATTCCACCTAACCAAATTATTTTTTGTTTAGCTATTTCAGTGATAGAGTTATCAAACCACGAATTTATTATTTTCTGCTTTGGAATATTCGATACCCAGATATCAGATCTTTTGTCGTATTTTTTTCCATATTTTTTAATATGTTCTTCCCAAATTTCATTTGGTATTTTTTTATGCCATGCAATCATAGAAGCAATTAAACATACCCCCATTATTCCATCTTTATCAGGGAATTTTTTTACAGCAAATCCCCCACTTTCTTCTCCTGCAACAGATGCTGGAATATCGTATTTTTTCATTGCAGCAGAAATATATTTAAAACCAACTTCTGTAACAACTGAAGGAAATTTTTGAAATTTTATAGCAGATTCATCAGGAATTTTTATCAATTCGTAAAATGGATGCTGAACTAATGAATTGATATGATCTATTTCAGGAGTACATATTTCGTATCCTTTTGATTTAAGTGATGTAATAACATCATCCAAAGCAGTAGAAGTTGTGCAAGTTCTTATAACAATACATTTTTCCCAACCTAATCCTCTTACAACGAAATCTTCGAGCATAGCCATTAGTTTATTTAAATTAATAAATCCTTTTTTATCAAGTACACCACCACAACGATCACCGTCTGTATCTGTAGCTGTTTCGAAAAATGATTTACTCAATTCAAATTCTTTCATAGTTTTGAGTATCCATTTTTCTTCTGGATTGCCATAAAATTCAAGTCCAAGAAAATCATCTTTGTAAGAATTCATTGGAAATACACATTCCACATTTATTCCAATCTTTTCAAAAATTTTGGATATATAATCAGCGCATGCTCCACTCATAGAATTATGAATGAATTTGTGATCTATATTTGAATAGAAATTCTTTAGTAATTCTGTTAAAGGTTTTTTTTCTAATGTAATATTATTGTTGTCTAATATGTTTACTTCTTGTTTTTTTAGAAAATTAGATATATAATCAGTATATTTATCTTTGATATCAATATAAGAAAATTTAGAATCTTTAATGTTTTTTTTATCTATTTTTCCACATAATAAATTAATTAAATTAGCGCTTTTTTCAATATTATCTGTAACACTTGTTGGAGAAACATCTCCATTAGATAAATTCAATCTTTGTCCTTGAGTGGACAATGGATTATGACTTGGTGTCATATTTTCTCCGCCTGCTGCATCGCATTTCTCTTCTTCAATTAACCAATAAACCATAGAACCTGTTGGTGATGGATGTTCTGTAAATTTAACGGTGAAACCTTGAGCTAAAAATACTTTTGCACTTTCAAGAGCAAATTCTCTAGCACCAATTCTTGTATCATATGTTATTATTATTGTTTTGCCATTTTTTTTTTGAAATATTTTTAGATTATCACAAATTGCTAATGAAATTGCATCAGATCTGTATTGTGTAAAATCTTTATTTATAAAAGCTCTAAATCCTGATGTTCCAAATCTTATCTGTTTTTTAGAATATAATGATAAAAGTAAGTTTTTTAATTTATAATTATTTGTTCTGTTTGAAAAGTCATATATTTTATCTCCTATTTTAGTAGCTTCAGCAACTCTAAATGGTCTGTATAGATTGCGATCATTAAGTGTTTTTATTAAAGGTAATAATTCTTGTTCTACGAATTGTTTTATATCACAAAATTCATTTCTATTGAATAATTTTAATATACATGAAATCGCTATTTGTCTTATTTGTATAGATTTTTTTAATTGTGTTTGAGCATTTTTATATTTTTTTTCAGCTTTTAGTAATTCTATTTCATTATCATATTTTTTGATAATTTTATTTATTCTAGAATCTGGATTTTCTGTTGTTTCAAATCCATATTGTCCAGACTCTATTGCGAATAGCTGAAGAATAGAAAATAAAGTTGGTAGTTGGCTTGTTTCAAAAATATTAATATTTTTATTTATTTTATTTAAAAAAATTTCTGCTATTTCATTTGTTTTATTCAATATTTCAATATTTTCTGTTTCTGTTAATAAAATAATGAAACTATAAGTTATATCGTCAATTTTTAATTCGTTTACTTTTTTTTTAATTATATCTTTTTCTAGATTCTGTAAATCTTTTAAAATTATTTGTTTACTTTTTTCTATTTCTTTTCCACGATATTTATTTCTCATACAGGTTATTGTGTAATGTAGCAATAAAAATAATATAAATTGAAAATGTTTTATTTAGCAATAAATAATAAGTTGATATTTATTTAACGCAATATATAATAGCCCAAATGCTTCCAATCAATGCGAATATACAACCAATTATTTCAAATATAACTGTTCCAAATAGAAATATATCGTATCCGGTTCCATCTACCAAAAGCCCGAAATTTGCTGCTAATATAAAAGTTATTCCAGAACAAAACATTAAATTAAATGCCTTTTTTGAGGAATCTATGATACCGACATATTTTGCAAAAGCAGATATTGACAGCATAGATAAACCAAATACAGTCAATGTTATAACACTTGAATAAAGCAACATTTTTTTAACCTATTTAAATTGAATAAGCCTGTCCTGTGAATTTAGTTTTAC
>DAOWOJ010000103.1 GCA_030642125.1 Candidatus Aenigmatarchaeota archaeon
CATGATACAGATTTAGATTTTAAAATGTATAAAGATCCTGACCAGAATATTTCTTTAAATAATATTTCAACTGAATTGGGGTCTGTCAATATTAATATATATTCACGTTCAGCTATTACAGAAGAATAATGAAATATTTTTATCAATCAGGAGCAATGGGTTATGGAGGAGAAGGATATCTTTGGCATAAATTACTTGCTTATACTTTTCCAAAATTTCCTATTGTAACTAAAACAATAACAATAAAACCTAAAATAGGTATACCATTTGCAATTATACCATTTGGCAAATCAGTATGGAATAGAATTTCATGGCATAATCCAGGTTTATATAAATGGATTAATAAATATGCTAAAAATGATTTGATATTATCTTTAGGGGGAACAGATAAAGAAATTACATATATGATTACATTATTAGAATTGTGTTATAATCATATAGAACTTAAAGGTATTGAATTAAATTTTTCTTGTCCACATGAAAATCGTAATAACGAAGTAATTCCATCCACAAAAATTCCTTTATATTTAAAATTAAGGTCAGATCAAAATCCTTATAATTATGATCTTACTAAAATAAAAAGAATTCATTTAAATTCTCTTCCAGGTTATTTTGGTGGAATTACAGGACAAAAATCACAATATAAAAATTGGCAATTTATAGAAAAATATTCTGAATTATCAATAGCTGGCTGTTCTTTTAATTCACTTGAAGATATTAATATACTTAAAAAATTAGGATGTAAATATACTGGAATCGGATCAACTATAATAACAAATCCGAAATTAATTAAAGATTTAAAAGGAGAATAAGATGCATCCATCACAACTTTTAAGTTATTATCCTACCTATAATTTATTAGATGAAATTGTTTCATATGGAAATTATAAAAAATTAAATATTTTTATTGATTTAAAAAATAATCTTCAAACAACATATATGGAACATGCAATTATTAATATAATAGAATCATCTAAAAATGCTAAATATATGGATACATCTATATTTTCATCATTGATTTCATTTCTATCTTTTCATAAAATATACGGATTAAAACGTGGTATTGATTTATCATTTATTATCTTTTTTGAAAGTGGAGATTCATTCTATCATAAAAATATTAGTAAATCATATAAAATATCACGAAAAATAGATAATCTATATGGACTTGAAAGAGAAGATCGAGATATATTTTTTAATACCCTTCAATCAAATTTCAGACTGATTGAAAAAGTATGTAATAATATGCCCTCAATTAAAGTTATAAGACTTCCAAATCTTGAAGCAGACTTTGTACCATACTATTTATTGAGTAGAAACAAATTGGTTTATGATGGAACTGTAGGTCATATACTTTATTCAAATGATCATGATATGTGGCAATGTGCTACAAAAGATAGTTATATATTTTCTAAATCAGGTAAAATAAAAAAAATAGTTAAAGCAGGAAATATTTTAGAATTATTATTAAAAAAACCAAATGATATTGAAGATATATACCTTCCGCTTGCAATGGCTATTATTGGAGATCCTGGCGACGACGTTGATGGTGTTAAGGGAGTTGGTCCAGCTAGATTTCTTAACATATATCCACAAATAAGAGCAATGACTGGCAATATGAAAACTATTTATAAAAAGGTTGAAAATGGAGATAATTTATTTGATAATATACCTAAAAAAATTCAGAACAAACATTTAAATAATGTTGTTAATGCTGAGCTTAAAAATAAAAAAATTAGTAATAATTTAAAATTGGTATCATTTGAATTAATTTCTCGAGCATTAGATAATCCAAATACAACAGAAATGATTGATAAAAGAAAAATAATTGAAGATCGAATGACAGATAATAATTTTTATCCTGCAGAATCATTGAAACAAGCTTTAATAAAACTTGGAGTTTATTTAGAAGAAAGTTCAATAGATTTTCTTTATCTATAAGGACAAAATTAATGCCAATATGTGAATATGGATGTGGTCAAGAAGCAACACATCAATTTAAAAATGGAAAGTGGTGTTGTAGTAAAAGTTTTAATAAGTGTCCTGAAAATATAAGAAAAAACATAAACTCAAATATAGGAAATAAATGTTCTGAAGAAACAAAACAAAAAATAAGTAAAGCAAATATGGGTAAAAAACATTCTGAAGAAACAAAACAAAAAATTTCAGACTCTAATAAAGGTAAAATAAGTCCTATGTTTGGCAAAAAAATGTCTGAACAATCTAAAGAACAAATTAGAACAGCAAGACTTGGAACTAAAGCAACTGATGGAACTAAAGAAAAATTAAGAAAAATCAAACTTATGAGCATAGAAAAAATAAAAGAAAAATATCCATTTTTTTCAAGAATAGAAGAATTACGATACAATCCAGATAAAACATTAGAAGAAAAAGAAATACAAGTACATTGTAAAAATTCTGACTGTAAAAACTCAAAAGAAAAAGATGGATGGTTTACTACTTTGAGAAAACAAATAAAAGACAGAAAGGATTTTTTAGAAAGAGAAGGTGAAGATAAATCCTACTTTTATTGTTCTCAAACCTGCAAAGATGAATGTATTTTATATGGCTTAAGAAGCGATCCATTTAAAAATAATGATCGTCCTTATACAACTGAAGAATATACTATATGGAAACAAACCATTTTAGAACAGGATAATCACAAATGTCAATATTGTGGATCAAAAGAAAATTTACATTGCCATCATATACATCCAGTTAAAACACATCCATTATTATCATTAG
>DAOWOJ010000074.1 GCA_030642125.1 Candidatus Aenigmatarchaeota archaeon
ATGTCCTCGATTTCTTTCTCCGATTTTTTATTTACTTTGTAATCATATTTTATTATTATTCTATCTCGTTGTGATTGTCTATTTTGGCTCATTAAAATTATTGGCGCTGCGAGAGCTGCTACACAGGATAATAAAAAATTTAGTAGAATAAATGGATAAGGATCCCATATATTCGCGACCATATTAACATTCAAATATGTCCAAACGAATATCACTGCTAATAGAATAAAAATAAAGGACCAAGAGCCACAGAATAATGCTAATTTGTCAGATGCAATTTTACTTACACTCAATTTCCTCTTAAATACAGGATGTTTATTATCTTTATCCATATTTTTGAGTTTAAAATTCTCCCATTCCGCCAGGTGGCATTCCACCCATTCCACCCATTCCGCCAGGTGGCATTCCAGCAGAATTAGATTTAGTCGATGAAATTACATCATCTATTCTCAATATCATCTCAGATACTTCTTCTGCAGATTTAATTGATTGTAGTTTCATTTTCAATGGCTCTAAAACATTTAACTTAGCCATATCCCCTATACTTTTTGAAAATACATCAACTCCTGCTGTAACTTTTCCATCTTCATGCGCTGAACGTAATTCAACCAACAAATTAAGTTGATCAATTCCTGCATTTTCAGCTAATGTTCTTGGTATTATTTCTACAGCATCTGCGAACGCTTGAATTGCTAACTGTTCCCTTCCTTTAAATGAATTTGAAAACTTTCTAAGCTGTTTTGATAACTCTATTTCAGCTGCTCCTCCACCAGGAAGAATCCTTCCTAACTCTAGTGCCGCTGCAATACCTTTGATAGCATCATCGACTGCTCTTTCTATTTCGTCTACAACATGCTTTGTTCCACCTCTAACTAAAATTGATACAGCTTTTGGATTTTTGCAATCTCTAACAAAAATCATTGACTCTCCACCAATTTTCTGTTCTTCTACAACACCCGCATATCCTAAATCTTTTTCATTCATATCATTTATATTTGCCATAGTTTTTGAATTTGTTGCTTTTGATAATTTCTCTATATCACTTTTTTTTACTCTCCTAACAGCAGATATTCCTTTCTTTGAAAGATAATATTGTGCCATATCGTCTATTCCTTTCTGACAAAATACAATATTCGCTCCGGTTGCCACTATTTTATCTACCATACCTTTCAACATCTCTTCTTCTTTTTGTATAAATGATTGCATTTGATCTGGAGAATTTATATTTAATTTTGCATCTCCTTCCAATTCTTTTACTTCGATTGCAGAATCTAGTAATAAAATTTTTGCATTCTTTATAACTTTTTTCATATCAGAATGAGCAATTTCTTTGTCTATTATGATACCTTTTATTAATTCTGTATCTTCTATAGATCCGCCAGTTTTTTTCTCCAATCCTATATTATTAGTATCTATAACGACTTTTCCATCTATTTCTTCTGAAACTTCTATAATTGCAGACACAGTCAAATTTGCTAATTGATCAGATACTTTTTCAGCAGATTTTCCCATCATAGATGTAATAGCAACATTTTTCAAAATTTCTTGTTGCTTTATATCAACCTTTGATGCAAAAGAATTCAAAACTTTTATTGAATGTTCTTTAGCCAATTTAAATCCTTTTGTTATTATAGTTGGATGTACATTTTGATTCAATAATTCTTCAGATCTTTTTAACAACTCACCGGTTATAATTACAGCTGTTGTTGTTCCATCTCCAACTTCTTGATTTTGCGTTTTTGCAACTTCAACAATCATCTTACCTGCTGGATGTTCTATTTCCATCTCATTTAAAATAGTAACACCATCATTTGTTATTGTAATATCTCCTAAAGAGTCAACTAACATTTTGTCCATACCTTTTGGGCCTAATGTACTTTTAATAGTATCGGCTACAGCAACAGCAGCAGCTATATTATTTTTTTGAACATTTTTTCCAGTGTTCCTTATGCTTCCCTCCGGTAAAATAAAAATTGGTTGTCCACCTAATTGTTGTGTATTCATTTTTCCACCTCTAAATATGTTTTATAATTAATAATGTTCATAGATATTTAAATAACTTTCGGTACCGAATTTTTTAATAGAAAGAACAATTAATAAATAACTATAAAATAGCGGGAGTAGGATTTGAACCTACGACCTTTGGGTTTCACAATTACATTATGAGCCCAACGAGCACTCCAGACTGCTCTATTGCGGTCGATTTGAAACCCAAATCGATTCCCGCTGCGATACTGGAATGCACACAAACAATGCCCTTATCGGGATTTGAATTCTCGAGTCTTTTTTATTTTACAAAGACTTCCCGAGTCCCGAGCTATTTCCAAATATTGCTCTGATATATTTAATATCAAATTATGGGTTCGAGAAGCTCGTATCCTTAACCGAACTAGACGATAAGGGCGCGTTATTATAATTATATATTATTTAACATATTAAAGATTTTTCTTTGATATTTCAACAATCGCTCTTTTAAGTATATTGATATTATTCTGAATTTCTATTATTTTTTTTATCAATTTTTCATCTTCAATTATATTTTCTTTACAATTAGTTCTTTTATTTTTATGTTCTAATCTTAATACTGTTATAACGTCATATAAAGTATCACACAATTCTATTATTGGCTTTTTTAATTTAGTATTTTTAGTATCTTTAGGTTTTTTAATCCATTTTACACTTTTATAACATAATCCAGCAAATAAAAATGAACCAACTAAATATATATCCAAATGGTCATTAAATGTAAAAATCATTAGTAAAAATCCTGTTATTATAAATATTGCCCAAAATATAATGTCGAATGTTCTTTTCATATAAGAACATTCAAATAAAAATTTAAATATATGATCGCATGATTAAGAGATTTAAAAACAAAATATCAAAAGAATTGAAAAAAATATTTAATATAGATGTTTATAATTCATTAGAAACAAATAAACATGGTCTTGGTGACATTTCATTTCCATGTTTTTCTGTAGCAAAGAAAGAAAGAAAAAATCCTAGAGATATTGCTATATACATATCAAATAAAATAAACCCGATTGATTCTATTTCAAAAATAGAAGCTAATGGAGCTTATGTAAATTTCTTTTTAGATTGGAATAAGTTATCAAATAAAATTTTGAGTTCAGCTTTAATGATTGAATATGGTAAATCTAAAGAATTTGATGGTAAAGTAGCAGTTGTAGATTTTTCTTCTCCAAACCCAGCACATCCAATACATATTGGAACTGCTAGATCTACAATAATCGGAGATTCTATATCTAGAATATTGAGTTATGTTGGTTATAATGTTATTAGAATTAATTACATAAACGATATTGGAAAACAAGTAATGAAATTGGTATATGGATATAAATTATTTGGTAAAAATCAAGAACCAAAAGAAAAACCTGACCATTGGTTATGGAAATATTATATTTTGATACATAAAGAAATTGATAAAAACCCTGATTTGGATAAAGATATATCACATTTATTAAAAGAGTATGAAA
>DAOWOJ010000053.1 GCA_030642125.1 Candidatus Aenigmatarchaeota archaeon
AAGAAAAAAAATGATTTCCCAAAACATAAGCCACAGGTTCTGTTCTGCTCATTCCAGAATGTCCGTATAATAGAAAATCCAAAACAATGCCATATTCATCCATTATCTCTTTCATGATAATAATTGTTTTTTGATTATAAAATCTTATCATCGCGCGATTTATTCTTTATTTTCAACATTTATTTTGACAAATGATTGTTTTTAGATAAAAATTTTATAGCAGTCAATATATGAGAACAAAACATATTTGAATGTAATGAAAATGCTTTACAATCACATGACCAAGCCTTATCAAGATTATAATTTTTTTTAAATATCACAGAATATACATCACTATCTCCACGCACATTAAAATGAATACAATTATTTGTTTTTAGTGTAATTTTCACATCTCCAGAATTTAAAATTCTATCAACTTTATCGATTATAGACTTGTTCATATTAAGTTATATATTATCAAAAATTTAAATGATGTCATGATTCAGAAGACGAAAAAATTAATATTATGGTTTGAAGATATAGACAAAAATGATGTTGAGATAGTTGGAGGAAAAAATGCAAATCTAGGTGAAATGATCAACATTGGAATACAAGTTCCGCCTGGTTTTTCTGTCACATCAAATTCATATTGTGAATTTATAAAACAAGAAAAATTAGATGAAAAAATATTTAAAATATTGAAATCATTGGATGTAAATGATACAAAAAAACTCAAAGAAACATCTGAATACATAAGGAAATCAATTATATCTAAAAATATTCCAAAACAAATAGAATCTGAAATTAAAAAAGCATATTCATTGCTATGCAATAAAACAACAAAAAACGTATCTGTCGCTGTAAGATCATCTGCTACAGCAGAAGATATGCCTGATGCAAGTTTCGCTGGTCAAAACGAAACATATTTGAATGTAAAAGAAGAAAAAGATTTGCTGCAAGCAGTTAAAAAATGTTTTGCTTCATTGTTCACTTCAAGATCAATTTTTTATAGAGAACAAAAAGGATTATTACACGAAAATGTTTATCTTTCTGTTGCTATACAAAAAATGGTAGATGTAAAATCTGCTGGAGTTATGTTTACATTACATCCAAAAACTGGGGATAAAAGTAAGATAATCATAGAAGGAAGTTGGGGGATTGGAGAATCAGTTGTATCTGGATCAATAACACCAGATTATTTCGAAATAAATAAAGATTCTCTAGTAATAGAAAATAAACGAATAAAAGATAAAAAATTTGAATTGGTATCTGATATAAAATCCAGTAAAACGATCAATTCAATTGTGCCAGAGAATAGAAGAAAGAAAAGTTGTATTACAGACAACGAAATTAAAAAATTATGTGAGATCGCTAAAAAAATTGAAAATCATTATGGTTATCCTCAAGATATTGAATGGGCATTAGAAAAAAATACTGAATTTCCAGATAACATATTCATTGTTCAAACAAGACCAGAAACTATTTGGTCAAAAAAGGAAACAAATATGCAACAAAAAAATGTTGAAAAAAAGATTGTTGATAGAGGATTAAGTGCATCTCCAGGAGTTGCTATAGGCAAAGCTAAAATAATACGCTCGCTTGATGAAATGTCAAGATTAGAAAAAGGAGATATATTGGTTACAGAAATGACATCTCCCGATTGGGTCCCAGTCATGAAAAGATCGTCAGCTATTATTACAGAAAAAGGTGGTGTTACATGTCATGCAGCAATTGTATCAAGGGAATTAGAAATACCGTGCATAGTAGGTGTAGAAGATATAATGAAAAACATGAAAGAAAATGAATATTATACAGTAGATGCAACAAATGGAATAATTTATTATGGCAAAAAAATAGAAAAAGAACATAAAACTGCAGTAATCGAACCTCATATAACATATCAATTCATCCCAACAGCCACAAAAATATACATGAATCTTGGTATACCAGAAAAGATAGACGATTACAAAAATTTACCATTAGATGGCATAGGATTAATGAGAATAGAATTCATAATAAGTTCTTACGTAAAAGAACATCCATTGTCGTTATTGGAACGTGGAAAAGGCGAAATATTTATAGATAGACTAAGCGATGGAATAGCTAAAATTGCAAGCGCAATAAAACCAAAACCAGTGATAGTTAGATTTTCTGATTTCAAAGTAAATGAATACAGAAATCTGAAAGGCGGTGAAAAATACGAAAAACAGGAAAGTAACCCAATGATAGGATTTAGAGGCGTATCAAGATATATGAGCAAAATTTACAAAAAAGCGTTTGCATTAGAGTGTAAAAGTATAAAAAGAGTGAGAGAAGAATTTGGATTGAAAAATGTATGGGTAATGTTACCATTTGTAAGAACAACATGGGAAGTTAATAAATGTTTAGAATTCATGAAAAGCGAGGGATTGGAACGCAACAGAGATTTCAAAATTCTATTAATGGCAGAAGTGCCATCAATGGCAATTTCTAGTGAAGAATTTGCTAAATTAGATGTAGATGGAGCTTCGATAGGAAGCAATGATCTATGTCAACTAGTTCTAGGCGTTGACAGAGATTCTGGAATACTTGGTAAAATGGGATATTTCGATGAAAGAGACCCAGCTGTTCTCAAAGCTATGAAAATGATAATAAAAGGATTTAAAGAATCCGGAAAACCTGTTGGCATATGCGGACAAAGCGTAAGCGTTTATCCTGAAATTACAGAATTTTTAATAAGAAACGGAATAACATCCATATCAGTTAATCCAGACACATTAATAAAAACAAGAGAATTAGTAGCTGAAATTGAAAAAAAGATTTTGTTAGGAATGTAAAAATGGTATTTAAAATTGGAGTAGCAACAGGTTCTTCTCATGGAACACAGCCACTACAAACAGTTATAGAAAAGTTGGGGTATACATTAACAAGAGGAAGCAATGTTATTGAAATTTTTTCAGATGCTCCATTAGAAATAACAGAGACAGACGGAACAGAACTAAGATACATATCAAAAAAACAAGGAGTAGAATTATTGCTTCACGGATCTGCAAACATAGCAATAACAGTACCAGACATGGAAGAATGGTGGACATCTCAAAGTTCTATGGAGAAAAATATAATATCAGGAATAAATGCTGGATGCAAATATGTATTATTTCATGCATGTGAATATTTCGCTTTCGAAATGATTACATACACAACTCATAAATTATCTGTTGTAATGTGTGATTTCGATGGAAAACCAATATCAGAAATATTATATAAAAATAAAAAATTGAGAGAATGGTTCATTGAAAACGATGATATGAAAAAATATCATAGATATGTTATGACTGATCAAGAAAGTAGAGATATTGAAATAAAGAAAAGTAATTATATTCAAACAGAAAAAACAAAAAAAATAATAGAATTTAAACAAGAAATACATGAAAAAATCATGTCAGGAAAACTGAATCCAAAAGAATCTGATAAATTAACATTGGAAAAAGAATTAGAATTAGAATTATATTATAGAAAAGAAATGTTAAACAAAGAAAATGAATATATAAAAGAATTTCTACTAGAAAAAATGAATAAAAATAAAATAGAAGATAGAAAATGGGCTATAGAAGGACATGGAGACTTAACAGATGCATATAAACTAATAGCGCATTATATGTTTTTTGAAAATGATCCAATTTGGAATGAAATGATAAGTATATACAAAAAAGAACTTAAAGGTTATAATATTGACAGATCTGATATAAATTCGCTAGACAACGCTATTAAAAAAGCCGAAATAAAAAATGATAGAAAATTCAAAGAATTTTTTTATTCTGTTGTTGGTGCAAAATACATTGAAGGACATTTAAAAAAATTGTTCGAATGGATTGATAAAGAAATAGTTGAAAAAGAAGAAAATAAAGAACTAAAAGAGATATCTGAAAATATTAAAGTAACAATAGAAACACCAGATGCTAGAGAACAAAAATATTCTGGATTATATATAATTTGGAGACCAAAATGCGTTTATGTCGCAATAAAAAATATAAGAAAAAGATTGAAAACAGATAAAATTGGCATGACAATAGATTTTGAACATATATCTACGCAAGGAACAGATCCGCTAATAGAG
>DAOWOJ010000114.1 GCA_030642125.1 Candidatus Aenigmatarchaeota archaeon
GTCCAGCATTATTCAAAGATCCCCAAACAATACCTTTTACAGCTAATTCTAAATCTGCATCTTTGCAAACAATTGCTGAATCTTTTCCTCCTAGTTCAAGAACAACTGGTTTTAATTCAACATTTTTAATAATATGTTTTCCTGCTTCAACAGTTCCTATAAAAAATAGCTTATTAATATCAGCTTTTACCAAAATTTTTCCTGTTTCTGAATTTCCGTAAATTGTATTAAATACTCCTTTTGGAAAAATTTTATTTATAATTTTGTTTATTTTTTGACCAATCAAAACAGAATTTTCAGATGGTTTGTAGACAATTGTATTTCCTGTTAATAATGCTGGAACAATTGTCCACATAGACAAATTAAGTGGATAATTCCATGGTGTTATAAGACCAATTACTCCATGTGGTTCAAACTTTACAGAACCTTTCATTTTTGGAAAAATAAATTTATTAAAATCAATATTTATTTCTTTAACTTTTTCAATTTCATTGCAATAATAATTTATTGTGTTTTGAGAATCCAAAATTTCTATTTCTGCTTCTATTTTTGGTTTTCCAATTTCTTTCATAATCAATTCTATAAAATTTATTTTTTCTTTTTCCAATAGTTCTGAAAGCTTATTTAGAAATTCAATTCTTTCTTCAATTTTAGTGTTTTTCCAATCGCAAAAAGCATCATTAGCATTAGAAATAGCTATATTGATTTCATCTATTGAAGAAATCAAAACCTCATCAATGATTTCTTCAGTTGACGGATTTGTTGATTTAATTACTTTCATAAATATAATTATATAAGAAATTAATTATATATATAGTAATTATAAAATATATGAAATAAGGTAAAAATATGAAAAGTTTATCAATAATATTTGTTTGTTTATTTATAATGTGTACATTAGTTATGTGTGATGTTTGTGTATGCGAAAAGCAAACATTATTAGGAGAAAGTTTTGGTAAATCAAAAGGAATTGTTTCAGTAAAATATGATATGATAATTAACGATGAATCAAATGATATAAATATTGTAACAAAAACATGGATAAAAGATAAGAAAATGAAAACCGAATCGACAATAGAAGGGATTACAATAATTACAATAATAGATGGAAATATATCATATATATATACTCCACAAGAAAACATGGCTATGAAAACAGTTATTGAAGAATTACCAGAATCTGCTATGACAACAATTGAAGATATTGATAAATACAAACCAATAATTGTTGGGACAGAAAAGATTGATAATAAACTTTGTGATGTTTTTGAATATACCGATGAAGATGGTAAAACAAAAGTATGGATGTGGAAAAAACATAACTTTCCAATTAGAATAAAATCTAATACAATGATTATAGATTATAAAAATATAAGATTTGGTAATATTGATGATAATGTATTTGAATTGCCAGCTGGAGTAGAAATAATTGATCTTTCAGATATTATGAAAAGTATAAAGAATATTTTTGAATAAGATTTTATTTAGATTGTAACATTTTATAGTATTATTAACAAATTTGTACTAAGATTTCTGTAAATATATAAAAATTAGATAGATATAATTGTAGAAAAGTGATATTTAGAAAACGTCAATTAACGTCAGAATGGACATATATTTAATATAACAAATTGTATATGGAACGAAAAGAAATATGATTTTATATAATTAAAAAGATAATTTATTTTTACATTCAAACTAACTTAAAAATATCTTTAACTTCCAAAATCTCTAACTCTTTTGGTTTTGTTTTCAAAACTTTTTTTGATGGAACAATCAAGTATTTTTTGTTTGATTCATATTTAGAATAAATTTCATCTATATGCTCTATTTCTTTTTTACTAATTTTATTTTTCCATTTTACTTCTGCGATAATTTCAAGTTTTTTAAATCTTGTCAGAGCAATATCTATATCGAAATCTTTTGTTTGAATTATCGTTTTATCTAAACCATATTTTTTTGCTAGTAAGCTTCTAAAGAAATCCT
Source organism: Candidatus Aenigmatarchaeota archaeon (assembly GCA_030642125.1). Taxonomy (GTDB): domain Archaea; phylum Aenigmatarchaeota; class Aenigmatarchaeia; order DAOWOJ01; family DAOWOJ01; genus DAOWOJ01. Next base: position 1,987 of record DAOWOJ010000114.1, read on the forward strand.
TTACTTGTTTTGGGAGAATAATATCCAACACTCTGCTTATTGATTCCAAACTCATATCTTTTTCTGAAAAATTATATTTTTCATCAAGATAATAATAAAAAGAGATAATTGGAGACACATGTTTATAGATATATTTTTTTGTTTTAAAAACTGGAATTTTTTCTATCAAACCAATTTCTCTTAAATTAACAAAATATTGTTGGATCATGCTTTGATTTTCTTTTTTAATTAGGTTTCTTCCGAACAAATATGAAGTTATTTTAGAAGAAGTATTTTTTCCATTGCTTATGCACCTCAAAATTCCTTCATAAATTTTGGAAAGTTGTTTTCCTTCTTCAGAAAAAATTTCTCCTATCAAAGCAGGAATTCCTAATTTTAAAGAATTAATTGAATTTGCTATATTTTTTCTTGTATTTCCTTTTTCAAACGTTCTTAATAACAAAGGTTCTCTCAAATAAATAGAATATTCTATAAGATCTTTTTCACTTTTTATTATATTTTTAAGATTATTTATAATATCTCTTTCATCAATCAAGAAAAATGGAAATTCGGAGAATAGACCTAAAATTGGAGATTTTTTTGA
>DAOWOJ010000088.1 GCA_030642125.1 Candidatus Aenigmatarchaeota archaeon
GCAATGGATGTCAAAGCACCATTCGAAAAATATAAAGAAATTACGAATTCTAATGTTGATATTAATAAAATCAAACATAGCATAGAATTAATAATGAATTCAGATATCGATTATGAATTTAGAACAACAATTTTAAAATCTCAATTACTTAAAAATGATATTCTTAAAATAGGAGAAATAATAAATAATGCAAAATTATATATATTACAAAAGTTTGTTCAATCAGATAAACAAAAATTTATGAATGAATCAAATTATTCTGACGATGAGTTCAATTGTTTAAAACAAATTTTAGAAAACAAATTTGTCGAAAAATGTATTATACGATAAATATTTTAATAATAAAAATTGTCATTAAAAATAGATTCTATATAACAATATAAAATATAACGTTTTATATTAATTATACAAAAATATGTTATATAAACTAAAAGGTGATCATATAAACAGATTAAATGAAAAAGTTGTTGTAATAACTGGCGCAGGATCAGGAATAGGAAAGGAAACTGCTATAATCTTCGCAAGAGAAGGAGCAAAAGTAGTTTGTTCAGATTATAATGAAAATACAGCAAATGAAACAGCAAATATTATTAGGAATGAAGGAAAAGAAGCAATATCTGTAAAAGTAGATATAAGCAATTGGGAAGATATAGACAATATGATTAATCAAACAGTAAGCAATTATGGAAAACTTGACGTTATTATTAATAATGCTGGTATATTTGATGATTTCAAGACACTATTAGATACAGATGAAGAATTATGGAACAGAGTAATTAATACAAACCTAAAGGGAATCTTTTATGGATGTAAAAGAGCTGTTCAAGAATTTTTAAAACAAAATAGTAATGGTAATATCATAAATGTGGCATCGGTAGCTTCATTAGGCGCAATGGCCGGAGGAATATCTTATACTAGTAGCAAACATGGTGTTATTGGCATTACTAAACAAGTAGCTTGCGAATATGCAACAAAAGGAATTAGAGTTAATGCTATTTGTCCTGGTGGTATAGGAAAAACAGGAATGACACAACCTTTTATGGAAGATAAAGAAATAGAAAAAATAATTACATCAAAGGTTCCAATGTCAAGATGGGGGAAAACCGAAGAAGTTTCAAATCTTCTATTATTTTTGGCGAGTGATGATTCCAGTTTTATAACAGGAACATGCATAAGAGTTGATGGCGGTTGGAGATCATAAACAATATATGTGATACTTTATGAATAAAAAATTTAATGAGGATTCTGTTTTATCAGATATATTAAAATTTCCAGAAGCTATTGAAATATTAAAGGAATTTAATTTACCATGTCTAAATTGTCCTATGGCAACTTATGAAATACAATCTCTTAAGATAGGACAAGTTGCTAAAACGTATGATATAGATATCGATAGTTTACTTAAAAAGTTAAACGAGATATAAATTAGGAATGTGAATTTATTAATGAATGTAAATGATGAAAATTTTAAAGAAGAAGTTATTGCAAAATCAAAAGAAATACCTGTTGTAGTGGATTTTTTTGCAACTTGGTGTCCTCCTTGTAAAGTTCTAGAACCAACATTAGAAAAACTATCAAAAACATATGAAGGGAAGTTTATACTTGTAAAAATAAATGTTGATGAAAATCCTATGGTTAGTAAAGAATATAGTATTATGAGTATTCCATCAATAAAAATGTTTAAAAACTCTAATGTAGTAGATGAATTCGTAGGCGCTATGCCAGAAAACATGGTAAAACAATGGTTAGATAAAAATTTAAATTAAAAGCAAATTGACATTTTACTTTGAATACTTTTTAGATCAGTTTAATTCATTTATTTCTGTATTTATATTGTATCGATATATAACTTAATAACAATTTCATCGATTATATGTTTTAGACATTTTAATAAATATTATTTTATATCAACAATATTAACTGTAATAATTCATAAATAACTATTATGAAAATATGTATAATCGGATGCGGACCAGCTAGTATAGAATGTGCATTAATTATTAAAAAGAACCATCCAAATGCCATAATAAACATATTCGGAAAAGATAAAAAAATTCCTGTGATATGCTCTCTTCAATACGCAATTTCTGGAATAATTGATATAAGAAAATGCATTAAACAAGATTCAGTTATAACAAACAAAAAAATAAATTTAATTAGAGAAGAAGTAATTGATGTATACCCAAAACTTAAAAAAATCAGGACAAAAACGAAAGACTTTCATTATGATTTCTTAGTTTTCGCTACAGGAGCTAGACAATTTGTTCCGCAAATCAATGGAATAAATTCTGATTATGTGTTCACTCTAAGAACAATAGATGATGCACAAAAAATTATTTCTTATTTGAAAAATGTTAAAAGAATTGGATTGATTGGTGGTGGTATGATAAATATTAAATTGGCATCACTGCTATGCAAAAAATTTAAGGTAACTGTATTCGAGATTTCTCCGCGTATATTTTATTCAAGCTATGATAATGAAATAAGCGATGATATACAAAAAGCATTGATAAAAAATAAAGTAAAAGTGATATTTAATGCTAATATACGAGAGATAAAAAAAATAAAAAATAAAAAATATATAATAACTGATAATGAAAAAGTTCCAATTGATATAATAATCGTTTCCGCTGGAATAACTCCAGAAATTGATTTAGCTAAAAAGTCTGGTATAAAATGCGGAGAGTTTGGTATAAAAACAAACAAAAAAATGCAAACCAATATTAAAGAAATTTATGCGATAGGGGATTGTGCACAATCGTTTTCATTTATAGACAAAAAAATATGTGTATCAGGATTGATAACCACAGCTATTATAGAAGCAAAAATTGCGGCAAGTAATATCAGTGGATCGGATTTAAAATTTAATGGCGCACTTAATCCATCGACATCTAAAATTTTCAATTATCATATTGGTAGAATTGGCATAACAGAAACAGAGGCAAATAAAAATAAAATAGATATAAAAATAGGCATTAGTGAGATAAAAACTAAACATAATAAAAAATTTAGCATATCAAAAGCTAAAATAATATTAAATTCAAAAAATATAATAATAGGTGCCCAATTTATAGGAGAAAATAACATCTCTCCTTTTGTTAATTTAATATCTCTTGCAATATACAAAAAATGCGACACA
>DAOWOJ010000044.1 GCA_030642125.1 Candidatus Aenigmatarchaeota archaeon
TGGTTAATGCCACATGCTAATTTTTCAAAAAAAATACATGATTTAACTATTGTTGGACAACAATATAATTCAGCTTTAAAACAAATGGGAACACTTGGTGGTGGAAATCATTTTATTGAAATTCAAAAAGATGAAAATAATAAAGTTTGGGTAATGATTCATTCTGGCTCCAGAAATTTAGGATTCAAAGTTGCTAATCATTACAATATGATTGCTAAAGAAATGAATAAAAGATGGCATGTCGGCATTCCAAAAACTTATGACTTAGCTTACCTTCCAATCAATGAAGATTATGCACAAGAGTATATGAAAGAGATGCAATACTGTGTTGACTTTGCTTTAGCTAATAGAAAACAAATGATGGAACGAGTTAAAGAAGCTTTTGATTCAGTCATGAGTTGGAGAACGATTGATACATCTGAAATAATAAACATCGCACATAATTATGCTGCTTGGGAAAATCATTATGGGAAAAATGTTATAGTTCACCGTAAAGGTGCTACGTTAGCAAGAAAAACAACAATAGGAATAATTCCTGGTTCCCAAGGGACATCTTCTTACATAGTTGAAGGACTTGGAAATCCACTTAGCTTTATGTCATGTTCTCATGGAGCTGGGAGAATGCTTGGAAGAAAACAAGCAAAAAAAACATTGTCTTTAGAAAAAGAAATTAAAAAATTAGATGATTTAAATATTATACATAATATTAAAACAAATGATGATTTAGATGAAGCGCCCGGTGCTTATAAAGATATTAATAAAGTAATGGAAAATCAAAAAGATTTAGTTAAAATTAAAACTAAATTAGTTCCAATTGCTGTAATAAAAGGATAATAGATATACCAAATATTGAGATAGCTATAGCTACAATTAAAGATTATCAAATTATATTTCAAAAGGAAAATAAAAAAAATGTTAACGGAAAAACAAATTAACAAAATAAATAAAAAATCACCATATGAATATGGTGAAAATGAACAAGGCATTTTTACAGAACCATACGGCATACCAGATACAATAAAAGAACCAGTAGTATATATGAGATGGTCATCAGGTGGCGTTAGTGGCGGTTCATGTTGGGATTCAAGTAATCCACAACGTTATACAAATGATAATTCTCCAGAATTTAAAGCATTAGATTTAACTTTAGAAATAATTGACCCAAATATAACTTACTTAACCTATAAAAAAATTGAAAAATTAATATGCTCAAGTGAGGAAACTGATTGGGAATACTATGGAAATTGTACTGATTATGAAATAAAATATATTATATTGTCAAGATTAATTAAATTAATAGAGGGTTAAATGAAAGAAGAAAAAAAGAAATTTACTAATGCGAGAAAAATTTCAGAACAATATAAACAATTAAGTAAATGTTATGATATATTATCAGTTATTGACATAAATGATAAAGAGAATATGATAAATTATCAAGGTGGTTGGAAAATGTATGCTAGTGTAATAGAGGATGCCGGAATAGATATTAATAATATTTACACATATATTAAAGAGTTGGCAATAAAAAGAAAATCAATTCTTGAACAAAGGCTATCTAAATTGGATAATAATAATGAATGAATTTGCAAAAAAATTAAAAGAGATGACTACACAAGTTAATAATGCAATTGTGTTTTTAGAGAATCATCATTGCAATACAAATGCATTAAGAAAATCAATAGAAGAATTCATTGAAATCAATGAATTAATTATAACAGATTTAAAAACTAAAGTAATGAATCTTAAGGCTCAATTATCAACAGCCAATCCTTGTTTAGATATAGATATAACTGGAATGAATTTTAAGATTAAAGGAGAAAAAGATGACAAATAGTAGTAGTAGTAGTAGTGGAATAGGATTTCCGGGATTATTAACAATTGTGTTTATAATATTAAAGCTTATGAAAATTATAACATGGAGTTGGTGGTGGGTATTAGCGCCATTATGGGCTGGATTGATATTTTGGATTGCATTTGTAGCGATTGCATTTATACTTGCATATAATTTTGATAAATAAAGGAGAATGTATGACAAAAGAACAAAAATATGATGCCGTAAATAAAACAGAATCATTAGATGAATTAGCAGATGTAATTTTATTATTTGCAGATGAAAATGGTATGATTCAAGGTAGAACAAGAAAGTTTCATGCCCTTACATATTCATTAACCTGCAGGGAATTTGAAATGCCTTACATGCATAATTATTTAACAAGAGAATTTGGAATAAGACAACAGGCAATAATGTTAAGTTTTTATAGAGATATTGAACAAAGGCGAAATGCATGATTAAAGAAAAGGAAAGTAAATGAAAAAAAATTCAGGTCGTAAACAACGTAGACAACTTATGTTTGCAAAAGAAGATAAAATAACTATAGCTTATCAAGTTATTGCATTAAAAAAAGAAGCTTTAAAAAGTAAATATCCAGAAGCTAAAGAATTAGCAAGAATAACGCAAATTGAAACTGATTCAAATAAATATACAAGAGATGCAATTTGTCAACTAAGAGCTAAATTTAAAAGAGTTTTAAATGTGGATTAAAATATTATTTATATTATCTAATATATGGTATTGGATAAGTGAAGGAGTAACTGAGGGTTTTACTTGGAGTAGTGATTCTCGCAGAATGGATAATAAGCTTATTCGAGGTGGCCAAAGTCATTCATCGTATCTTGATGGAAAAGGTATTTTTTGTTATCATACATGGAGAGCCTTTGGTGAAAATGTAGGTATGTTTGGAATGGTAATATTTGCTTTTTTATTATTTAATATTGGATTAACAAATTTTATATTATTATTAGCAGGAGCTACATTGATAAGTATTTTTATTTATGAAAGGTTTTTTAATTATATATCTTATGGAAAGTTATTTCCACAAAAAAATGATTGGGATGCTTTAAATGGAATAATTAAAATACCAAGAGCTCCATGGCAAGATTGGGTTTTCCTTGTAATTGGAATAATATTAACAATAATAGGAGGTTAAAAATGAACGATAAAATTAAAACTATATTATCATATATAGGAATGTGGACAGCAATATCTACTGGTGTTGGATTTGTTTTAACTGGAATAGGATATGGTGTTATAGAAGGTGGTCACGATGGTGCATTTCCACTAATTTTTGGTGCTATATTAATTGGAATTGGTGGTGGAATAGCTCACTATAATGAAGAAAATTAAAAGGAGTAAACAATGGCTATAAAAGTATCTGAATGGTATAATATTATAAAATTTATAACAATTTATGATTTTTATCAAGTTGGAAAATATATTTACTGCGTTGAAAAAGAAAATAAAGATAATGTTTATCTTTTAAAGGAAATAAAATTTTCTACACCAATGGTTTTCACTGAATTAGAAAATGTTGGTATGGATAAATTTGCAAAAATGATTCGAAAACGAAAAAATGAAATAATGTCTTTAGACAACATCTTTAATAAACATATGTCCAATGAATGATATAAATAAAATAATTGAAAAATTAAGAGTTTTTCTTTTTAAACCTAAGTGTATTCATAATTGGGAAATTATACATCAAAATGAATATTCAAGTTGTACAAGGTTTTTATTTTTATGTAAAAAATGTGGAAAATTTAAAAAGAAACAAATATGATTATGGAAGAATGTTTTGACTGCCGTCTTTGTCAAACGAGAATAAAATATGTTTATGGTGAAGGGAATATTAATTCAAAGATAATGTTTATAGGTGAGGCACCAGGAGCAGATGAAAATATATCTGGAAGACCTTTTATTGGACAAGCGGGTAAATTATTAAGAAAAATTTTAAAAGAAATAAACTTCAATAATTTTTACATAACAAACATCGTAAAATGTAGACCACCAGAAAATAGAGACCCACACCAAGATGAATTTGACGCATGTAAACATTATTTGATGCACGAAATCAATACAATTAATCCACAAATTATAATAATACTCGGTGGTATTGCGGCGAAGTATTTGTTAAAGATTAACAAGTCGGTTTTAAAAATGAGGAAAGAAGTTTATGATATTGATTATATAAAAACTTATGTAACATATCATCCAGCTGCCGCCCTGTATAACCCCTCATACTTAAAGCCGATTAAAGAAGATTTAAAAAGGATAATAAATGAAAGAACAATTAATATTATTTGAAACAGCTAAATTGGCTACAAAAAAAGGATTTAATGAATTTGATACTAATAACAATCAAGTGTATTGTGAATTAAAAAATTCTGTTTTCTTTCATAAGCCTATTCAAAATAAATTTGACGACTCATATAATGCAAATTATAAATATCGTGCACCAACTCAATCCTTACTTCAAAAATGGTTAATAGAAAAACACAACCTTGTTGTTGTTCCAACTGTATTTGCAACAGGATTTATAGAAAACAATAAATTTTCATATCATTACCATATATTTTTTGACATCAGTGATGATAATAATTATTATTGTGCTAGTAGTGAATGGAAAACATATGAAGAAGCTTTTGAAATAGGTTTACAAAAAGCATTGGAGTTAATATGAAAGAACAATTAGCATCACTTAAAACAGAACAATTAGCTAAAGAAAAAGGATTTTATAATGATTCAGGAATGTATTTATATCCATTAACTCAATCATTATTACAAAAATGGTTAAGAGAAAA
>DAOWOJ010000079.1 GCA_030642125.1 Candidatus Aenigmatarchaeota archaeon
ACAATGTAAAAAAATAATATCTTGGTGTTTGGATGGATTTAACATAACATATGATAAAATTGGAATCGTTTTCGATAATTTCTTATTTGAAAGCGATTTTGTTGATAAAAGCAAAGAAATAGTTAATAAACTAAAAGATACTGGAAAAACTTTTATGTCTGATGGATCCATTGTCATAAATCTAAAAGCATATGATTTACCAAACACAGTAATTTTAAGAAAAGATGGATCAGGATTATATATTACTAGAGATATTCCTTCAACTATTTTTAAGTTTGAAAAATTTGGAGCTGATATCAACATATGGGTAGTTGCAGAAGAACAAAAAACACATTTTGAACAACAAAAAAAGATTTTAGAAATTTTGGGATATAATAAATATTCTAAAAATTCATTTCATTTAAGTTATGGTTTAATCAATTTTGATGGATGTAAAATGAGCAGTAGATATGGAAATGCTGTTTTATTGGATGATGTAATTGATACTGGTATAAAAAAAGCTGAAAATATAATAATGTCAAAAAACCCAAAATTAAAAAATATTCATAATGTTTCTGAAATCATAGGAATCGGAGCTATAAAATATTCAATACTCAAAATATCTCCTGAAAAACAAATATCTTTTTCATGGGAAAAAAGTCTTAATTTCTGCGGTGATTCTGGTCCATATTTACAATATACTTATACAAGAGCAAATTCAATACTAAAAAAATCTAAAGAATTAGAAAATATTCATTTTGATTTAAATTTAACTGATATTGAACATTCTATTAAATGGACTGATATTGAAATAAATTTAATTAAAAAGATTGCATTATTTCAAGATATAATTTTAATAGCTGCAAATGAATTAAAACCAAATTACATAACAAATTATTGTTATGAACTTTCTGATATGTTCAATAGCTTTTATCATACTTCATCTGTTTTAAAAGCTGATATAAAAAATATAAAACAAAAACTATTTTTAGTTACAGCTGTTAAAAATGTACTTAAAAATGGATTGGAATTACTTGGAATGAATGTACCAGAAGAAATGTAAAATTATTTCAAAATATAGTTATAATGAGTTAGCATTGTGTAACTTCTAAAAACATAATCAAATATTATTTTTCTTCTTTTTTTGGTACTAATTCTTCTATTTTTTTTGATCCATATTTTGTAATAACGCAATTTATTTGTGATATTTCTTTAGAAATTTCATTTCCTCTTACATTTTTTCTCTTTCTTTGTCCTTTTATTTTTGATTTAAATCCTAATCCATTGCTCAATAAAATCTTTTTTCTCATATGTCCATGTACATCTTTTCTCATTGGAAAACCATCTGTATCAGAACCACCTGTTATCTTCAATTCATAATCTTTAAGTTCTATCATATGTCCATCAAAAGTCTGTCCAATTTTCATTCCAATTAGCATATCAGCACCTTTTTTAATTTGATAGCTTTTTTTTGTTTTTGGATCAGATATCACAAATTTAAATTCCATTTTATCAATCTCATGTTGTTATATTTCTTTTTGTTCCGCAAGCTTCACACTTTATAACATAATTGTTTTTTTCTTTAATCAATTCTGTATCTGGTTTATTGCATTCCTTGCATATCACAAAATTTTTTATATAATAATTTATTTTTTCAAATATAAAATCATTAGAAAAGTTTCCTTGAAATATGGCTGTTTTGTCGCTTAAATATCCTGGACTTGCTAATTCTTTTGTTAAAAACTTTAGCACATGTTTTGGATCTCTATTAATTATAGATGTTATAGAATAAAAATTTTTTATTGTAGTCTTTTTACCTGTTGTCATGACAATTGGTTTTGGTATCTTAAGTCTTATCGATTTCTTTTGAATTTCGTTTGGTAGATTATCAAAAGCCCGTTCTAATAGAAGATCATACTCCATTATCATAATTATTACCCTTTATATTAATTCTTATTTTCTAACACGTTAATTATCGATACTAGTGATTATTGTATTTAAATATATGCAATAAATTACTTTTATGAAGATTTCAAATAATATGTACTTGCTAGATGGAGCACACTTCGATTCAAATATTTTTTTAATAGATGAAGAACTGCTTGTTGATTGTGGAACAGGTATATTTTTTAGTCAAACTATTGAACAAATGAAAGGATATGGATTGAATCCTAAAAAAATTACAAAAATAGTTATTACACATGCTCACTTTGATCATTGTGGTGGTGTAAAAAAATTTAAGGAATTAACTGGAGCCGACGTTTTTATTCATAAATTAGATGCCGATAAACTTAGGAATGGAGATGTTCTAGAAAATTTCTTGGGCATGAGATTCAAATTTGCTAAATTTGAACCTGATAAAATTTTAGAAGGTGGAGAAACAATAAGTACAGATTGTAATGATTTCATTGTTTTACACACTCCTGGTCATACATCAGGATCAATATCGCTTTGGAATAAAAAAAATAAAATTTTAATTTGCGGAGATCTTATATTTCATGATGGTTTTGGAAGAACAGATCTTAAAGATGGATCTGAAAGCGATATTAAAAAAAGTTTATTGAAAATAAAGGAGCTTCATCCAAATATTCTGTTACCTGGACATGGCACCATTTTAGATATAAAAAATGAATATAATAAAGAAGATTTTGAAAAAATATTTCAATCGATATAATTCATATTAAATATACAACAAATTAAGTTAATACATGATAATCCATACGACGCATATTGTATGTTATTATATCTAAGTTTCCTTCAAAATATTTATTATTAAATGTTTCAGAATTTTTTGTTTTCAAATCGTTTATTGCACTCTCCGCAACACCTTTTGCATAATCTCTATATATATCTTGGTATCCACATTTCTGTTGTGTATAAATAAACACATTCACTCTATTAAGTGCTGTTTCTGCTAATTACTTAAATGAATTAAAATCTACATCATCATTTTCATATTTTTTAGAAAGATTTTTTATAGACGATATATATTCAAACATTCTTTCTCTTTCATCTGTAGCTAATGACATATCAAATTATTAGATAATAAGATTTAAATATATATAATCAGATACCTATTGTCTCTAAATTTGTTGACGTTTTTATTACATACTTATACTCAGATTTTACTAATATTTTGTATATTCCACCACCTTCAATACTATCGTCCTCTTTTTTGCTACTTTTAACCCCAACTTCGCACATGATATCAAATGTTCCTCTCATAAGTTTTATATCAGCACTTCCGCTTTCGCTTTTCAAAAAACTACAAACACCATCTGTATCTTTTATTTCCAATCCTGGCAAACTGATATTCAAATTAACATTATTTATTATGTCGTCTTTACTATAC
>DAOWOJ010000020.1 GCA_030642125.1 Candidatus Aenigmatarchaeota archaeon
AGTGCATATTTAATTAAAATATTTTCATTAGTAAAGAATACTTTAAAACTACGAAAGTTAGTAAAAAAATATAATATGCAGCAGATTAAAATAATAAGATGATCGATATTCATTGTCATTTGGAGAAGATGCGAGATCCGTTGAAAATCATAAAAGAAATTCAAAACAGAAACATAAATGTAATAACTTCTTGCGCTTCTATTGAAGATGCGGACAAAACGCTTGAATTTGCGAAAAATAAAAATATTTTTTGCTCTTTGGGATTGCATCCAACAGAAGTAATTAAATTATCTGATAAAGATATTGAAAATTATATTGAGTTAATAAAAAATAATTCTAAAGATATAGTTGCTATCGGAGAAGTTGGATTAGATTATAAATGGATTTCTAATGAAAAAGATCAAACTAAAACAAAGGAAGTATTTATTAAATTCATAAAATTATCAAAAGAATTAAATTTACCTATAGTTATTCATTCAAGAAATTCGATGAATGATTGTCTAAAAATATTAGATGAAAATGAAGCTAAGAAGGTTGTGATACACTGCTTTTCTGGAAATGCTGGACAATTAAAATATGCTACAGAATTAGGATACTTTATTTCAATAAATACAATATTAACAAAAAATAAAAATATAAAACAAGCAGTAAAAAAAGTACAAATGAATAAAATGTTACTTGAGACAGATTCACCATGGATGGATCCAAAAAGTGTAGGAGAACTGACTAACGTACCATGGAATATAGAGACACTGATTTCTGAAATTTCTAAGATTAAAGGAATATCGAAATTAGAAGTAGAAAATATAACAGATAAAAATGCTGTTGAATTTTTTGGATTATAATACATTTTTAAATCAATCATATCAAAATCAAAGTTGTTAATAATTTCAAATAACTGTTTGCGAACATATGAAGAAAAATTACGAAGCGGTAAAGTGTATAAGAAACATAATTGAATCTGATTTATTCGAGTATATTTTCATATTTACCATCTGATATTATAGCTTTCACTATCAATTGATCATTAAAAATAACCATATTAGCTAGATAACCTTTTTTAATCTTACCTAAAACATTTTCTATTCCCAAACATTCAGCTGGATATAAAGATGCCATTCTTAAAGATTCATCCATAGATATACCAACTTTTTTAATACAATTACTCTCAAGCTTATTCAAAAACAGATTTTCTAGGAAAAAAGTTTGTAAGTTTAAAATATTCTGTTACGTTACTGATAATAAATTTATCTTTATTTTATATAATAAAATTTGTTGCTATAAGTTCGTTTATTGTTTTTAATTTCTGATTAATAAACATAGAAATTTATCTTAATTAATTTAGAACTTGTTTTCTATGAGATTTATTATATAAATATTTTAAGTATCATTATATAATGGTAAAATGAAAACAAACAAAAAAATTGTTGGTATACCTTATGATGTTAGGTTACTAAATAAATTTGGTTTTGAAAAAAAATGTATTTTTCAACCTGATATAGAAGTATATGAAGTTCATCAGCCTGGTATGAAGATAAGTGGAGATGTTAATCAGCCTAATATAAATGCAAATACAGTTTATCAACCTGATATGAATGCAAACATACTCGATCAATCTGGTATGAGTGTAGGCACAGTTTACCAGACTAATATAAAAGCGCGACGTAAAGTTTATCAGACTAAGATGAATATAAGAAAATTAATCACAGGACCAGAAGCTGATTATGGTAGCATATGGAACTTAAATGGTGCTAAAATAGATAAATGGTCTGGTGGTAATATTTTATATGGTGAAGTTGATATGTCTGGAGCAGATTTACCATCAAACTTGAAGCATGCTATTAGAGCTTGAAAAAACTCTACATGAGTTTACTAAAAATTATCAAAAGAATTAAATTTTAGATACGATCAGAACGTTAGGATAGGAGATATCATTAAGAATATCTCAATATTCAGTCAAATATTTTAAAAAACATCCTTAGAGATGTTGATTTGATAGTAGAAAAGTTTAAAGAACTAATGAATTAAAGAGACTGAACTCACAAAGCAAAACACTTTGCTACTATCGTGGTTCGTCATGAAGTCCGCTAACAATGAATATGATGTTTAAACCTTTGGATTACACCTAAATTTTCATTCTGGAAATTTCATATACGTCAGGAACGTTATACGAAATATGTCGATTATTGATGTAAGAGATTAAAAATAGATGATGAGAAACGGAAAAATAGATATAGGTTAGATTATCTATTGATATTATACAACTAACGTTATTCATATAGGAGATGTTAATGCCAGAAGAGATACTAATAAAGATCAAAAATATAGGGAAGACTTTTGAATCAGGTGAAAATGTTGTTAGGGCATTGGATAATGTATTTTTCAATGTGACTGAAGGAGAATTCTTATCAATCGTTGGTCCAAGCGGATGTGGAAAGACAACGCTTTTAAGAATCATTGGTGGTCTGATAAAAGAGACAAATGGGAAGATCTTTGTTAGGAACGGCACATCTGAGGATCTGCATAAGAATTCAGGTTTTGTTTTTCAAGATCCTGTCCTATTGCCTTGGAGAAATGTATTAGGAAATACGATATTACCACTTGAAGTAAAAGGAGAAGATTCTAAAAAAGAAGAAAAAGCAAAAATTTTGCTTGATTTAGTAAACTTATCTGGTTTTGAGCAGCATTATCCGAATGAGCTTTCTGGTGGAATGAAACAAAGAGTTTCGATCGCAAGAGCGTTGACACAAGATCCTCTTGTATTGCTTATGGACGAACCATTCGGTTCACTTGATGAGATAACGAGAGGAAGGATGAACTTTGAGTTACTCAAAATCTGGAAAAAGACAGGAAAGACAATTATTTTTGTTACACATAGCGTATCAGAAGCTGTTCTGTTATCAAATAGGGTTATTGTAATGTCGAAAAGACCAGGAACAGTTATAGATATTATTAATATAGATCTACCAGATAAAAGAGATTCAAGCTTAATCGAAACAGATAAATTCAATTCTTATGTATACAAGATACGAAAATCGCTTGGTGTTTACTCAAATGAAAATATCCAGGTGGATGATAAATGTGAGGTAGAAAAAAAGAAAAGGTTAAAAAAATTTATTTCTATGCCGAAGATCAGCACATTCACATTATATGCGATGTATCTTCTGATCTTCTTGTTATCGGTTGGTATTTGGAAAGGATTGACAATGATATTCAATATTCCTGTATTTCTTTTACCACCGCCAGAAAAAGTTTTTATTGAATATATATCATTGTTATCAAATGGTATACTTTTAAAGCATACATTGGTAACACTGAATGAAACGATTGCTGGATTTTTGGCTGGTGCTGCGATTGGAATGTTACTTGGATACCCGTTAGCAAAGTCAAGAAAATTGGAAAAGATACTCTCTCCATATATCGTTGCCGCTCAGACAGCTCCGAAGATTGCTCTTGCTCCACTTATTGTGATATGGCTCGGATTTGGTATGATATCAAAATTCTTCCTCGTTGCACTAATCGTCTTCTTTCCAATATTTATCAATATGATAGCAGGTATAAGATCTGTTGACAGAAACTTATTGGAATTGATGAAATCGACAAAAGCAAGTAAATGGGATATCTTTAAGAAAGTTGAAATGCCAAGCTCACTTCCAATGCTATTTGCAGGATTTAAGACAGGAGTAACGTTAGCTGTGATAGGTGCTGTCGTTGGTGAGTTTGTTGGCGCAAATGCTGGACTTGGATACCTAACAATATATGCAGCCGGATTAATGAACACATCACAGGTATTTGTTGCAATCATTCAGTTGACGATAATTGGAATTATACTATACATGATTGTATCTTTCATAGAAAATAGATTAATTCAATGGCGCGAGTCTGATGCAAATGATGAATAACAACGAAAATAATATAAAATCATTGTTTCATCATCTTTAATTTTTCTGCTTTAATTAAATGTTTTCGTAAGTCTTTTTAAATGTATTACTAACAATATTGTTAAGAATAAAATAGTGATAAGAAATGGAAAGTAAAAAAATAATGGAGCAAATATCATGAAAATGAAAGTAATTGGAATCGATTCAAGCCCTAGAAAAAATGGAAATACCGAACAGATGATTAAACATTCTTTGAAAGTGATTGAAAATTCTGGTATTTCTACAGAAATAATAAAATTATCGAATTACAATATATTACCATGCACTGCTTGTTATGTTTGTAAAGATTCTAGTTGTCCTCTTGATGATAAAGATGATGTAAGCATCTTAAAAGAAAAAATGAAGGAATGCGACGCAATAATTATTGGAAGTCCAGTATATTTTGGCGGTATTTCTCCTTTGTTGAGTGCTCTTTTTTCTAGAACTTTAGATATGAGAATTTTAGATAGATTTCAGCTAAAGAATAAAATAGGAGGGTCGATTGTAATTGGGGCCGCAAGAAATGGCGGTCAAGAATTTACATCACTGATAATACATAATTGGATGCTAATTCATAATATGATTGTTGTTTCTGATGCTATTCCAACGAGTCATTTTGGAGGGATAGGTGTTGCATCTGAACCCGGATCGGTTATGAATGATGAAGTAGGATTGAAAACCGCAGAAAATTTGGGAAAAAGAATCGCCGAGGTAATGATATGGATACACTAGGCGTTTTGATTGCTATCATGATAATAGCAGGTTTGATATTTTTAGCATGGTGTATAGAACCAGCAGAAGATGGGAAAGTCACTCTAATGTATGGTTTCACACCAAATGTCGGATATGCTCCATTCTATGTTGCTTCTGCTAATGGTTATTACGCTGATGAAGGCTTGAATGTTGATTTTCAGTATACTATTGAAGGAAGTGTTGGTGTAATAAAACAAATAGGCGCAGGTAAAGTTGAATTTGGATATGCTGGAGATAGCGCAATAATAATAGGAAAAGCACATGATGTGGAGATTGTAGCAGTTCAAAGGATTATTCAAAATAATCTTTTTGGTGTATATTCAAAAGAGGAATTAAATATAACAAAGCCTGAAGATTTGATTGGAAAGAAAATTGCATTACCAGGACCAGCTGTAGTAGTGACTACTGTTACACAAATAATGCTTATATCGTCAGGTATAAAATTTACAAAGATAGAACCTTTATACGTTGGTGGAGCAATAATCTCAACGCATTTAGCTGGAGATGCCGATGCTTTTGGAGCATACTTGCCACAAAAAATAGTTGCAGGAGAGATTGGTGGTGAAAAAATGAATGAGATAAGTGCTAGTGATTATACAACAATAGGACGAACATATCTTTTTACAAGTGATATAATGATTCAAGAGAATCCAGAAATTGTAAAAAAATTTGTGAATGCAACGCAAAAAGGTTTAGAATATTCTGTAGAACATCCAGAAGAGGCTGTTGATGCATATATTCAATATGACACAGATGCAGAAGAAAAAAGAGACTTGCATTTATCAATCTGGAATGGAATGGTAGAAAGAGGATTTGATAAAGATGTAGAAGGAAATCCAATATTCCACATACCTTCAGAAGACAGTTGGGCAGAGAAACAAGATCAGATGTTTGATGTCGGTGCAATAGACAAGAAAATAAATGTGGGCTTGTTTTACACTGATGAATTTATTCCAATATAAATTTGTATTTTTTATTAATTAAATAAAAATTATGAATCAATAATTATTTAAACAAATATATTTAATTTATGGAAGAAATTATTAAATTGCTGAATAAATATTTTAATCCAATTTCAATATTTTTATATGGATCAAGAGCAAGAACTGACTTTATGAAAAAAAGCGATTTTGAAATTGGAGTTTTTTTTTCAAAAGATAATTATGCTGGAAGAAACGAAATTAAAAAAATTGTTAGTAATGAGTTATTCAATATTTATCCTTTTGAATATGAACATTTTATTCAAGGGAAAATAGATACCCCTTTTCAAAAGAATATTTATTTGTGTGAATTAATTTTAGCCGGAAAAACTCTTTCTGGAGAAAAAATTATAGAAAAAATGAAAGCTCCTCAAATAGGTATAATTGATTTAATTCAAGATTTAAGATTTAATTTAGGTTATGCTCTTGCTTCTGTAATTTCTCATAGGAATGGAGATAAAAAAACAGCTTCTTATGAATTTTATAAATCTTGCTTATTTGCTACAAGAGATTTAGAAATATTGCAACTAAAAGTTTTTCCAATTGGTTTTAACAATATATTAAACTTTTCTAAAAAATTGAATATTAACGAATATAAAAATCTTGTCGAAAAGGCATTTAATATAAGAAAAAGTAAGCAAAAATATAAAGAACAAGATATATTCAAAAATATTTCTTATATTAATGAATTCATTGAACCACTTCTTTTAGAATCTTTTGAAAAAAATAAAAATATGAAATTCATATTAAATACGAAAGTGTAATAAAATATACTTTAGATACAAAAATCAAAATAAAAGAAATTTAATTTTTCCTCGAAAATCAACTTAAAAACATATAAATAATGTAGTAGTAATAAATCTAATATGGATGATACAGATCTTAAATATGATGAATATTGTAGAATAATTGCCGAATCAAGAGATTTAAGTCATTTAATTGAGCATTTTAGAGAGCATGTTTCTGAACATTATTATAGGCATAATACATGTGATCAAACTAATTTAGATATTTGGCTGATTGGAATATTGAATTTCATGTATATTTTAGATAAAAAAAAAACTAGATATTACAAAAGAAGATATGTTATTTAAACTTTGTACATATCATAAAAACCACGGCGGACCAAATGCGCCTTTTGACGTTGATAAATTTATAAAAGAATATGACGGGAAAATTAAGAAATTCTATGAGAAGAAAGACAAACCAAAATAAATGTTTATATCATCCAATATTTTCTTTACTTCTATTACGTATTGCTGATTCACTTAACAGATATTTTGCAGTTATTCGATTTGATTTTCGATGTAATTGGAAAAGTTAAAGAAACCATTTTTCATAATCATATTTTATAAAATTAAATAATA
>DAOWOJ010000054.1 GCA_030642125.1 Candidatus Aenigmatarchaeota archaeon
AGCCTAGCAAACACATTGCATAAATTATTTTCAGTAGAAACAATTGCTCCAAATAACTTGGAAACAATTAGATTAAAATAAAATTTTTAATTACGATTTAATAACATTAGCGAACCCTGGAGTCAAAATTAACCAATTGTCCTCTATTCCTGTTATTGATCCATTGACGGCTGTGCAAGTTTTCTTTAATTTTTCAACGCTTCTCTTCAATTCGTTTATATCTTTGTCTCTCAATTTCTTAATTTTTATCAATAATATACAAAAACCATCTCTCAAATCTGCTTGTATCTTATCAACGTCACTAATATCAGAAAGTTCCTCGATTTTTATGTTTATTTTACTTTTTTCTTTTTTTTCTAATTCTACCTCAACAAACTCTTCCCCATTCGTTTTGCTTTCTTTTGATTTAAAAAAACTCATACTAGCAATTTAATTTAAAAATATAAATGGTTGTTTACTATAGATTTTCTATTTTTGACACTATTTCCCAAATCTGTGTTCTAGTATACATTGGTATATTTGTATCATTTGATACTTCATCCAAAACCTGTATCACAGACATCTTTTTAACATTTAAATCTTTTTTATTATCTAAAACTACAAGTATATCTTCTATCTTAGCTCTTATATTACGAGGAACACTTCTATCATTAAATATATTTTCCAAATCCTTTTTTATTTCTTCTAACATTTTATCCTCTCTCTATAACAAACAGATGTATTACATTAAAAGAACAATATCATGCATTAACATTTGCTGTATTTAATAAACTCTTTAA
Organism: Candidatus Aenigmatarchaeota archaeon; assembly: GCA_030642125.1. Classification (GTDB taxonomy): domain Archaea; phylum Aenigmatarchaeota; class Aenigmatarchaeia; order DAOWOJ01; family DAOWOJ01; genus DAOWOJ01. Next base: position 780 of record DAOWOJ010000054.1, read on the forward strand.
TTTTTGTTGTATTTCTTCTATTTTTTCCTTGAATTTATTTTCCTGTTTTTCTAATGTTCTGATTCTCAATTCAAGCGTTTCTTTTTTCTCTTTTAAATAATTTTCCAATGTCTGATTATCTGATTTTACCAAAATTGGACCAACTATTTTATAGACATCATCATTGCTATTTTTAAGTTCAAAAGAAGCATTTTTTATATCAGATAACATCATAACCAAATTGTCTTTTTGTAACATCAAATTTTGATATTGTTGTTGATAATTCTGCATTTTAACTATATTTTGCTTTGTTTGATCATTAAGTTCCATTAAATCACCTTTATAGAATTTATAATTAAACTATTAATAAATATATTAATTTTAATAATTTAAGATAAGAATTTACAGTACCATGAATCAATGTAAAATTATTTGATTCAATTACAATTGACAATTTATCAGAATTTTTTTTAATATAGACATTCAATTTTTCTGTTTTTTCTAAATCTGGTTCTAATACATTTTTAACGTTGTCCAAATTTCCAATATCATTTTCATTGAATTCTAAAATAACTCTCATCAAAATCACCAACAACAATAAGCCCTGATCGGGAATCGCACCCAAGACTTATGGTTTAATTATTAAATCTCCACATATTTGTACTTCATGTACCAATGTGGTGCTCTAACTAGCTGAGCTATCAGGGCATTTCCTTTATAAAAACATTAATAATTCAATATAACTTTATACAGTAAAATACGTAATCTATATAAATAAGAAATATATATGTTATACATATTGTATAATTAGTATATATTAATTAGATTTATATAAAAGGCAGATATATGAAAATTGCTATGTTAGGTATAGAATTTCCACCAAAAATTTTGGTCGGAGTAGCGGTGCATTCTTATTATCTTACAAAGAATTTAGCATCTAATAATGTTACCATAGATTTATACTTGCCAAATGGTGGACATTGTCAAGGTGTTAACATAATAAATGTTAAAGATATTTCTATTAGTTCATATTCAAATCCTGATATAAGTGGAAATACTTTATTTTCTTTTATAGATAGTTACAATTCAGCATTAATTAAAAATGTAAAAAATAATTTTGATATTATACATTGTCATGATTGGATAACATCTTCAGCAGGAATCGAAATAAAAAATAGAACTAAAAAACCAATGGTTTTGACAATACATTCTACAGAATTCGATAGAAGTCCAATAAATCCATGGGAATATATATTAAAAAAAGAGAAAATTGCTATAGACAATGCAGATGAAATAATAGCAGTGAGCAGTAAAACAAAAAATACTCTAATAGATAGATTCAATGCGAACGAAAATAAAATAAATGTAATTCACAATGCGATTGATCATAAAAGTTTTTATACTGGCAAAAAAGATAAAAAAATCGTATTGTTTTTAGGTAGACTTGTAAATCAAAAAGGACCTGAATTTTTTTTAGATATAGCTAAAAAAGTATTAGATTACGAAGATGCTAAATTTATTGTAGTTGGAGATGGTTATATGTTACCAGAGTTGATTAATAAAGCTATAGATATGGGAATAGAAAATAATGTTACTTTCACAGGATTTATTTCAGATGAAGAAGCAAAGAGAATATACTCTATTTCAGACGTATATGTTATGCCATCTATATCTGAACCATTTGGAATAACGGCATTAGAAGCAATGGCTTCAAAAGCTTGTGTTATTCTATCTAAAACTTCTGGCGTATCTGAAATTGTGAATCATGCAATGACATGTGATTTTTGGGATATAGATCAAATGGCTAATAAAATTATTGCGATCCTTAGATACCCATGTCTTAAAAATTGTATGAATAACAATGGGTTACAAGAAATTAAATCTATTTCTTGGGACAATGTAGCAAAAAAAACTATAGACATATACAATAAGGTACTCCAATAGATATTTTTCAGTAGTGATATTATGCCATCAATTTGTATGTATTTCGAAGTTCATCAACCAATGAGATTGAAGAAATTTTCAATCTTCTCTGATGATTCTTATTTTGACAATGAAAAGAATACTGGCATATTCAATAGAGTAGCAGATAAATGTTATTTACCAGCTAATAGATTATTATTACAACTGTTGGATGAACATCCTGATTTTAAGATATCATTTTCATTAACAGGCATATTTTTAGAACAATGTTCGAATTTTCCTGATGTTTTAGATTCTTTTAAGGAATTATCAAAAAAAAAGAATGTAGAATTTCTAAGTGAAACTTACTATCATTCTTTATCAGCATTGTTCCACGATAAAAAAGAATTTCTCGAACAAATAAAAGAACATGAAAATATAATGAAAGAAATTGGAATAAAGATATCAAAAGTATTTAGAAACACAGAAGCATTATATAGCAATGAGATATCTGAACTAATAGAAAATATCGGATATGAAGGAATTATAACAGAAGGTTGGGACCCAATATTGGGTTGGAGATCACCAAATCATATATATAAACGCCCAGAAGGAAATATAAAAATTTTATTAAGAAATTATAAGATGAGTGATGATCTATCATACAGATTCTCTGCAAAATGGTGGCCAGAGTGGCCTTTAACTGCAGATAGATATTCAAAGTGGTTATCTTTGTGCGAAGGAGATTGCGTAAATTTATTTATGGATTATGAAACATTTGGAGAACATCAATGGGAAGATACTGGAATATTTTCATTTTTAAGACATTTTCCAAATGAAACATTTCATTATGATAATTTGAACTTTAAATTACCATCTGAATTAATACAAACATATAAAGCTGTAGGAGATTATGATGTAGTATGGCCGATATCGTGGGCAGATATGGAAAGAGATACATCAGCGTGGCTTGGAAATGAAATGCAAAAAGCATGTTTCAAAGAATTACAAAGTTTAGGAGAACTTATTAAATCAAAAAATAATGAAACTCTTTTAAAAGAATGGAAATTAATGACATCATCAGATCATTTTCATTATATGTGTACAAAATCTTGGGCAGATGGAGATGTTCATAAATATTTCTCGTGTTTTGATACTCCATATGATGCATTCATAGCATATATGAACATATTGCAAAATATGAAATATAAAATATCCAAAAATAAGTAATTTTATAATTTTAAATAATTAATAAAAATAAGCTAAAGATGTTTGTTGAACCAATCAACAGTATTACTTAATACATCATCAACTAAATTATCTCCTTCATCAGTCATATACCAATGATTAGCATTTGGTATAATAACAAGTTCTTTTTCTTTAGAAGAGGTTGAATTAAA
>DAOWOJ010000084.1 GCA_030642125.1 Candidatus Aenigmatarchaeota archaeon
ATGTACAATCAAGAGCAATCATTAGAAACCTCCATAGAAATCTTTGTATATTGTTGAGGCTAATATTTTCAAATCTATTCCATAATTTTTTAAACCTTCTAATGCACTCTTTATTAGATTATCTTTTTTAATACAAGTTTCCCATATAGCTGTATCTGTAAAACCAACTCCATAACAGTGATGGGATTTTTTACCTGATAATAACTCATCTTTTTTATAAAATGAATACCCATCCATACCAACAATTGAAACATCTTTTGCACCCATTAAATGAGCAATCATAATTGATAAACAACCAGCTGTTCTAAAAAAACCAAATATTTTTCCTTTTTTATATCCAACAGAAACTCCCTCTTTCATATCAGTAAAATTTATCAAAGTATAATTTACAGGACCAATTACTTCTCTTACAGTTTTCAAATGAATTCCAGCACCCAATAAAAGTTCAGATTCAGGTAAAATATTTTTACCAAAATTCCTGAATCTTTCAGTGTTTGTCCATAGATGATAATCAGATATGAACATACCTGTAATATTATTTATTCCAATTGTAATTGGATTCTCTTCGTGAATAAAAGTATTTATCTTATTTTCATATTCTTTTATAGAAGAACCAGCCCCTATAATTAATACTCGTCTTCCCTTATGTCTATCAATCAAATTCTCAATCGTTTTCATTTTTTTCTCCTTATTATTTGACATGGGATTTCTTTTAAATTCAAAAATAAAGCACAAGCAGTTCTATGATGCCCTTCAAATATTTCATAACTATTATTATATTTATTTTTAACTAATGGTTTTTCAAGTATCATTAAATTTTCTATAAATCCATCATTTTTTATACTCTTAAATACACCAATAAATTTCTTAATCTTAACTTGAATCCATTTATTGTTTCGCCCATAATATTTTTGAAGTTGGGGATATGTTTCTTTATGTCCCCTTAAAAACCTATAATGTGGAGAATATATCATATTTAATTCTTCACCTTTTGGACCATTATGTAATGATTTCCACAAATGAAACCTCTCCGGATTATACTGTGCTCTTAAAATTTTCGGGACGATCATTTGAAAATAACAATCAGATGTATCAACTGTTTTAGTTAATTTTCTAAAATTCATCTAAATCTCCCATAAGTTTCCTTAAATGGCATCGTATTAAGTTTAATTGGATTCTTCCACAGAATATAAGAAAAACTAATTATATCTCTATAACTATATCTTTCAACTTCATCATACCACAATTTCATAAAATGATTAACTTCATTTGTATTCTTTCTAATCATTATTCCTGGTGCATAAAGACCAAACTGTTTTGGAAAACCATCATTTTCATATGTTTTCAATTGATTTAAAATAGTTTCTTTTTTATCTTTATTAATTTTAATACAAAAGTGACCCTCATCATAAGTACAATTTCTTTTATTATGTTTCATAACAGCAATGTTAGTTTTTAAATTTTTTTTTACAAAATCATCGAGATCACATTTGATTTTAAATTTGGCATCTAAGTATAAACAGATGTCAAAATCTATATACTTATCACAACAAATCTTTATTTCTCTTGACTTCTTTTTACCACCTTCAACTTTAACAATACTCCAATGTTTACTTGTTATATTTTGATCAGTGAAACAAATCAATTCCCAATCTGGATTTTTATATATTGGTTTATTTAGTTTATAATCTCCCAACAAAACTGTATACACTACCTTTTTCAAAATGGATTCTCCATTTCACCCTCAACAAATTTCCATATCACCAGTTTAGTTCTTCTTGCAGCTTCTTTAGCTATTTTATTATGTCTCTTTTCTGTAAACCCACTTAATTTTCTCCAATGCCAAGACATAAAAAATTTATTAATATAATCAATTGACCCATCGTCAAACATCTTGGGTAATATTTCATATTCAGCACCTTCAATATTCATTTTACAAATTATATAATCTTCTGGTTTGAAATTATCAATAATCCATTTTGAAAAATCAATTGCTTCTACTTTAACTGATTTTTCTCTATTTATATTTTTTTTCTTTTTAAAATCAAGTGTTGATTATTGTGTTAAATCTCCTTGACCTGGATATAACTTTATTTTTTCATCTGCAATCCAAGCAGCTTTATTTATAAAGTTAAATTCTAACTCAACACTCAGCTTTTTAAGATCGTCTTTTAATCTTAGTTCACATTCAAATGCATATATTTCATAACTATCATCATATTCTTTAAATGCTCTTATCGAATCTCCAGTCCACGCTCCACAGTCAATGAATATTTTTCTTATTCTTTCCATAATAATTGCCTTTCTAATTTCCTAAAAACTGAAATTCCAAAATAAAATGGGAGAGTTATAAATTCATATTGTGAATAATTCTTTCTGATATATTCAGCTGTTTTATATGTATTATAACAAAAACTTTTTCCTGTAAATTGTTCTCTTGGAGGATAAGTATCATGTAATAGAATTAACCCATTGTCATTAACAAGAGGCAAAACAAGTTTAAAGTCATTCAAACTTGCTATATATTCATGTGCTCCATCAATAAAGACTAAATCAAACTTTCTCTCTAAATTATGCTGTTTTAAAAAATCTTCACTTTTCCCATGAAACCACACCATATTTTTATTATGACTTATTAATTTTTTACAATCTATAATATCAACTGCGTATGCTTCCTTGCAAAGAGGAGCAATTGTATTAAAACAACTTCCTTTTTTAATACCTATCTCCAAATAACGATTTAAAACATCAGCACTCTGCAATCCAACAGCAATCGCCTTTATCATTTGAATGTGTTCGTTCTTTCCAAATGGCATCTTCATATATCTCTCCTTTCAAAATTATACTTAAAAAAATCAACGTCTTCTTTATATACTTTTCTAACCATTTCAATAAGTTTTTTATCATAGTATAATTTATAATGTTTGTGTTTTGACTTATTTAAATGGGGTAATTGTTTTGTTATCCCCAAATTCTTGCATATTATAATCCAATCTTCTTCATAATTCTCAAATCTACCAATAAAATCAATTCTGACTTTTCCATTCAAATCTTTAATCCAAGACATTTGAGTGGGAGCTATTATTCTACCACTTCTTGAATTTAAAATATTAACAAAATTTTCAAATGATTCCACTGCTTCAGAAGATATATATTTTATATGATTTTCCAATGTTTGTTTGTAATAATGATATAAAGAAACAGTTCTGTCCCATGGATTTCTAAAAAAT
>DAOWOJ010000070.1 GCA_030642125.1 Candidatus Aenigmatarchaeota archaeon
TTATTGTAACAATATCATTTCCTATCCTTTCCATATTTTTTATTGCACTAAGACCATCGGCCAATATATCCATTTGCATTCAATCACTCTTTTTTCATATGTTCTCTAATAAAAGACAATATCCATTCGCTCTTTTTTTCATCAAGCGTTATTTTGTCTTTTGAGAGAATTAAATTAAGTCCCTTATTTGAAGTTGGAGCAACATTAACAATTTCAATTGCTAATGTATTTGACAAATTAAATTCTACTAATTTATCTATTAATTTTCTAGAATCTATGATATTTAATTTAGTAAACTTCTTTAGATGCTCTAAAGCTATTTTCTGTTCATATACTAACTCAACTGATTTTTTTCTTTTTTGCAGAAAATTCTTTGCTATAGCAAAGCACACAATTTTTTCATCTTCTATGTTCATTTTTTACCACTCTCTATTTTTTTTAAATGTTCTGGTGTAACAATCAATTTTTTTTTTACTTTTCCATCATTTAAATGCAAAACATAAGCTCTTCCGCGCTTATCTGCAACTTTTCCTACATGCCCTTGAAACCTTGGATGAGGCATTCCCCTATGACTAGATGGTTCAATCTTTATTGCTACACTATCATCAATATTGAACTCTCTTGCAAATTTAACAACCAAATTTTCTTTATATTTTTTCTTCAACTTACTTCTTGTTCCCCTTCTGAGCCCTTTACTATTTTTAACCATTTTTACACCACGAAAGTTTCAATACATCAATACTGTCTATCGAAGCATTATTTTGCAATAGTACTTCAATATTTGGTTTAGAATCACCATTAACAAAATTTTTTATTCTAAAACCAGATTCAACCTTTATCTTCAATTCAATCTTTTTATTATTAATAATTTGATATTCTATTATTTTAATTTTTTTTGTTTTCAATTTATTTCTAAAAGACCTTTGTATAACATCTTTCAATGCATATAATTTATCTAAATTTGTGTTGTCTATTGGATTTTTCAATTTTATACAAATCATATATGTTTTATCGAATTTTCTATCTTTTAAATCCATAAGTTCTTCCTTAGAACTAAACCTAAGACTACTTATTTTTACCATATCATTTTTATTTATTTCTTTTTGTAGTCTACTAAGATTTATTTTCATGTTTTTTGGTTCAAATATTTTCAATATAAATGGTCTCCAGCACAAACACCTTGTTTTTTCATCCTCATATCCCATTCCGTGAAAACAAAATTTTGAACAATCTGATTCATGTAAAATTGAATCTATCACAAACTTCTCAATAATTCCCTTATTCTTTGAATAAGAAGTTTTACCAAATTTCTTATATTTTCCAAATATAAATAATGGATTTGATTTAACTTCTATTTTATTTGACGCAAAATCTATTAATACAATTAAATTTTGATTTAGAAAATCAACATTCTTATTCAACTTTTTAGACAATTTTTTTCCTATCTCTCTGTTAACTTCGGCTTTCATTGTTTCACAATAATCAAATCCTACCATATCCCATATTTTTTCTTCTATGTCACCAAGTTCTTTCGTTAACTTCGTTCCTACAAGAAATGTATCAAATTTAAATGGCGCCATTTTCAATTCTATCTTATTTGTTAATTTATTCAATTTATCAAACACACCCAAACACATATAACATTTCTTATGTTTTTTTATTTTAACATCTAAATCTTGATTATTGAATTTAAACTCAGATAAATTTTGAATATCAAACTCAAATTTTTGTCCAGAATCTATTGACATAGCAATAAATGATCTTATAGCATTTCCTCTGCTTTTATTATCAGTGTTACTTAATAGTTGAGCAAACTGTCTTCCTAAGCAATTATTGCAAATATATCCTTCACTCATCAATTTTAAAGATTCCTCAATAATATTCATTACAATAATTGAAATGCTAAATTAAAATATGATAACGTGATATATTCAGTATTACATGCCTTTTATTCCAAGCTGTTTCATTAATTTACCAATCATTCCTCTATTCATTCCTTTTCCGCCTTTTGTCATCTTCATTAATTTTCTTGTATGTCTATAATGTCTTAAAAGTTCTCTCAATTCATTTTCTTCTGTTCCAGATCCTAATGAAATTCTATTTATCCTGCTAGAATCCAATATATCAGGATCATCTATTTCACTTTTTGTCATACTATCTATCATAAACATCCATTTTTTCATTTTTTCTTGTTGAACAGATAAAAGATCATTAGGAATCTTTGACCCAAATGGCAACATTTTAGACATTTGTGAAAGAGATCCCATTTTTTGCACTGATTTAATTTGCTCGCAAAAATCTCTGAAAGTAAATTTTCCTTTCATGATTTCTTTTACTTTACCAGGTTCGATGGAATCTTCTACTTTTTTAATCAATCCACGAAGATCACCATAACCTATTAATCTGGAAACAAATTTTATAGGATCATATTCTTCAAGATCCTTTGATTTTTCTCCTGTTCCAATAAACATTATCTTAGCGTCAGTAGATGCAACAGTTACTAGAACACCTCCTCCTCTTGAAGTACCATCTAATTTACTTATTAAAATAGAACCTATAGGAGCGACATCATGAAATGCTACAATTTGTTCTTTTGCCGCTTGGCCAATACCACCATCAATAACCAGCATTGTTTCATCAGGATCTATCGTATTCGTCATTTCTTTCATCTCAAATAACAAATCTTTAGATTTTTTATGTCTACCTGCTGTGTCTATTATCACGATATCGAAATCTTTAAATTTTTTAATACCAATACTAGCCAATTTTAGAGGATCTTTTATGCTTTCATCACCGAATACTTGAACATTTATACTTTTACCAATCTGAGATAATTGCTGAAATGCAGCTGCTCTATATGAATCACAACATACCAATCCTACTTTATATCCAATATTCTGAAAAAATTTTCCCAACTTTCCTGCAGAAGTTGTTTTTCCACTACCAAATAATCCTATCAAAAGAATTATGAATGGAGTTTTATCTATTTTATACGATTTTTGTTCCTTTCCCAATAGATTAATCAATTCATCATAAACTAATTTTACTATATGTTCACTTCGACTCAAACCAGGTGGTAATTTTTCTTTTAATGATCTTTTTTTTATTTTTTCTGTAAATTTGCGTGTCAATTCAACATCAACATCTGCTTCTAGCAATGATTTTTGTAAATCTAAAATTAGAGAATTTACAATCTTTTCGTCTACGAATATTCCTTTACTAATTTTTTCTAATGCTGATTTAATTCCATTACCAAGTTTATCTAACATATAATCATTTTAACAATGATAGTTTTATATGTTAGATAAACTTTATAATGTAAACTTGGAGTTTGTCAACGAACTCAAAAAGAAATATAATATACAAGAAAACAATAAAATAGTGTTCTTTGTTGAAAGATATAATTAAATTCCTACAACAAGTTTTTATGAATTTTTTCGTTTTTGGTATTTAAATCTCTATAAGTAAGTTGTTTTATGGGAAATATTTATTTTGGAAAAAAATATTTTGATGACAATAAAATAAAAAAAGCATATGAAA
>DAOWOJ010000035.1 GCA_030642125.1 Candidatus Aenigmatarchaeota archaeon
AGCATAACCGATAGGAGGTTTTTTTTCAAGCCATGCCGGTTTAGTAATGTCAGGCCCATGTATTGTTTTGAATATTTCACCATTAAATTCATACATTTCAAGTATATCATCATCCATATATCCATAAATAAACTTTTTTTCTTTATTGTTTTTTACAATATTTGTTGTTTGTATATATCGGAATTTTTCTCTTCTATTGGAAATATTACCAGGTATTTTCCCAGTTGTTTTTATTGGCTTAAATTTCGTGTCAAAAAAACCTAATCTGTTTTTAATAAACATTCCTATTGATACAATTGTATTATTTGTTAAAAAACATAAATCAAGCGGTTCTCCTTTTTCTAGATCTATTTTATATGTTATATCAGATATTGGCTTATTCTCTAATAATTTTTTGTTAATTGAATATTTGCTAAACTTTTTTTGTCCTCTATCATAAATCCAAAAGCTATTGTTTTTTCTATAATAAGAAAATATATCTGTTATCTGTATAAATTCACCAGGCCCCTTACCTTTTTTACCAAACTTTTTAATACATCTTTTTGAATCTAAATTATATATTCTTATCATATTACTTGTAGAATTATTATCATCTTCCATGACTAAATATTTATCATTAATAATTGTAAAATCGCCAGGAGGCATCATAAATTCATCATCTGAAAATTCATTAATTTTTAATTGTTCTGTTTTGGGGAATTTTTTAAAACTCTCATAATTATCATAATATTTTGAATATTCTTTTTTTGAACATTGAATTAGTAATACTATTGATATTATATATACACAATATTTTATAATTTTCATTTTAATATACCTTTTATACATTTTAATTTTATTAATTTATATACAAAAAAATAAAATCTTCTGTTTATCATTTTCTATTTTTCTTCTATGTCTGAAATATCTATATATCCAATTCTGAAATATTCGCCGTCAAAATAACCTACATATAATGTCTTGCCATCTTCTGTTATGTCTATTGTTCCCATCCTATAATCTGTTTTTATTTTCATAATCGGATTACCATCCCAATCAAATACTAAAATTTGCTTTCCAAATGAAACTAACCAATTTTTAACTTTTTCAGTATTTTCACCTGAATATACACAATAAATATTTTTTCCATTAGCACACAATCTTGTATAACCATTTGACAAACATTTATCTTTTTTTAAAAAACATGGTTTCAAAATATCCGGCCCATGAATGGTTTTAATATTATTTAAATTATAATCATAAAATTCTAAAACATCTGTTCTCATATTGCCTACAACTATTATTTTTTTACTATTATTTTTTATAATATTAGTTGGCATTAAATATCTATAAATATCTCTTTCTTCGTTTATTTTTCCAGGTATAAACCCACCGGTTTTAATTGTATCTAATTTATTATTATAAATACATAATCTTTTTATTAAACCCCCAGTTGCTAAGAATGTATCATTATTTAAATTACACCACAATAGAGGAAGACCTGCATCCATACTTGGTTTCATTGTAGTATCAGGTAAACTTTTATTTGATAATAAGACACTTTTCAAATTTATTAAATCAAATTTTGCTTGATTGGCATCAAAAATCCAAATTTTATATTTATTGTTACTATCAATCAAAATACTTGAAATCGCAAGGTATTCCCCTGGTCCTCTACCTTTTTTTCCAAATTGTTTTATTATTTCTTTTGTTTCAATATCATAAATTTGAATTGCCGTTTCTTTTTCTGCATTAACAATTAACAAATATCTATTATCTATTATGTTTAACTCACTTATATATAATTGATATTTATTTTTTGAAAATGGATGAATATTCTTTTTTATAACTGTCGGAAGTTTATTAAATGTTTCGTAATTCTTATAATATTTACTATACTCGTTTTTAGAACATTGAACAATAAAAATAATAAGTATAAAAAAATAAATTTTGTGTTTTTTCATAATATGTTTTTCCTTAATTTAACATTATGTATTAATTCGATTTTATTAAAACAATCCACCCTAAAATATAGGGTGGATTGAATTGGATAATTATTGTGCATAGTCCCAATCATAACCAAGTCCAGGACAGTACATATAAGGATAAGGACAACACATAATTCCAATAGTATTGCCACCACCACTCGCATACGCCCGATTAACCAAACTAACCCTCAAATCACTAAGAGCAAAATCATTATCCTGAACACCACCATTGTCAAAATAGACAGTAATGTTGAACAAGATTCCCATAAGAATGAATAATCCTACGATTATTGCTTTTCTCTTTTTCATTACTTTAACCATAATTTTCTCCTTTTTTTTGGTTAAAATTTTATTTCGATGCGGTCTCCACCACATCTCTCAAATATTTTTTTATCTCTGATTTTATCTCTCTTGATGCAGTATTATCTATTTTTATCTTCATGTTCATTAGATACTATCCTTTTACTCAAATTTATTTAACTTTTAACAAACATTTCAAATTCTTCATCTTTATGAACTGTTGGGAAAAATGCATCTAAAACTTTAAATGTTGAATCAAATTTTAGAATAACTGGAGTTTTTATATAATATATTTTTTTTAAATAATAATTTATATCTTTTTTCTTTTTTTTATATTCAGTATTATTATATATGTCATTTTTTTTATCTGATAAATATAATGTTAACAAATTATTTTTATTGAATAAAGATGAAAAAATTTTTGATGTAGTAATACAAGGGACACAATCAGATTCTTGATATATCGATAAGAAATATATTGAATTTTTTCTAAAATCTATATAATCAAAAGCTTTATTAACAAATTTTATTTTTTTATTTTTAATTCTTACAAATTCTTTATTCCTAAAAGTATTATTTAAATCCTGTCCACTATCGTCTTCTTGCTTTTTTTGAATATAGAAATAATATTTGATAACAATTAAAGAGATTAATATAAGTAAACAAATAATTATAATAATATTTGTATTTTTTTTAATTAATTTTTTCATTTATTCATCTTATTTAGTTTGGGTAATTCCATTATAACAATATTATTGTAATTATGTGTAACTATAAATTGATCTGTCAATGAAATTGAAATATTTTTTACTGGAAGTTTAAAACTGAATAAATAATCAAGGCTATTTTTATCGTATATATCAAAGCATCTTTCTTTTTTGCCATCTTTAGATTTTAATCTTTCCATCACTATCATACTTTTATTTGAAGAAACCAATTGACATGTATATAAATAATTATTTCTATTAATATTCTCATATCCATTTTTCATAACGATATAATTAGGATCCTGTATTCCATCAACCGTTTCTTTAATATATTGTAAAGTATCATTTTTATAAAAACCAATTATCCCTAATCTCATTGGAATTTGAACGAATGTTGAATCTGAAATTTTACATATTTGACTTTCATGATATAATCTACTTTTTAATTTCTTATTAACAAGAGGAGCACCAAATTTTTTAATTAAATTCCCATTTAAATCATATCTATAAAAATTGAAAATAATTGAATTATCTTTATTAACAATATATTCATTTTTACTTTTATCAATAATAAATCTATAAGGAATACAATTTTCAAGTTTTATTGTTTTAATATATTTACCATCCATTGTATAAACTTCAATAGTACTTTTCTTTGCATCAGCAATTAAAATCTTTTCATCATTTATTTCTATGTCCATTGGATTAATTAATTCTCCCGGCCCTCGTCCTTTACCTTTACCAAAAGATAATTTTTTATTACCATTCAGAGCAATTTTATGAATTATCATACTTGAATAATCAATAAGAAAAAAATATTTATCATGTAATTCTGATATGTAAGGCCTGTATATGTGCTCCAATTTTATTTTCTTTATTATTTTTGGTGTATGAATAAATTTTCTTGTTCTAATATTTTGTCTTTTAATATTTGATAAACCTATTATTCTTTCATCTAAGTATGTTTTTCTTTTTTTTGATAATTTAATTTCTTGAGTATTATTTTTATCACATCTATTTGCAACTAATAATAAAATAAAAGACACAACAATTAAATAAAAAATACTTTTTTTAATCATATTAAACTCCCATAAATTTATTGAAATAAAATATTTACCCCAGGAATTAAAAATCCTGGGGTAAATATTTACTGCCTATGCATGTGGTTTATAGCACTTGTCACCACAATTATATGCTCCACCTGCTAAACAATTCTGTTTCTTACAACGATCAGGATCAAAATCCGCATAAGCCTTATTAACCAAACTAACTCTCAAATCACTAAGAGCAAAGTCCTTATCCTGCACACCACCATTATCAAAATAGACAGTAATGTTGAACAAGATTCCCATAAGAATGAATAATCCAATGATTATTGCTTTTCTCTTTTTCATTACTTTAACCATAATTTTCTCCTTTTTTTTGGTTAAAAACTCTATTCCGATGCGGTCTCCACCACATCTCTCAAATATTTTTTTATTTCTGACTTAATCTCTCTCGAAGCAGTATTATCTATCTTCACTTTCATATTCATTATCTCTTTTGCTGTTTTTATTGCCTTCTTTTTTTTATCATATTTTCTATATAATTTCACAAGTAAAAATCTCGGATACATCTGATGCGGAATTATATATCTCGCCTTTTTTAGATAAAATTCTGCTTTTTCTATATTGCCTGTTTCTGTGTAGCAAATACCAAGTAGCGTAAACAAATTTGGATCTGTTAAATATTTTGATGATTCTTCAAGTATTGGAATTGCTTTATCAAATTTTTTATCAAATGCCAATGAACCGCCATAATTTAATAGAAATGCACCATTATTTTTTAGTTCCGGATATGCTTTTTTATATTCAGGTTCTGCGAAAAAATAGTTTCTCATATCTGTAAAAGTTTTTGCTCTTTTCCACTGTTTATTTGCTTCATAATTTTCTATCTGATTTTTTGTAAATAATGATAAAATAATGATTGTTGCAACAGAAATCAAAATAGTCGGAATTTTGTTTAATTTTATTGAAAACATATCTTTTGTAAAAACAGAAACAGCACTGATAAAAAATATAAACAAAATAAACATCGGTAATCGTTGTAATGCAGGATCAAATAATACTTGTATGAGAAATGCAAATATTCCTGCAAATGCTATTATCGGTATAACGATTTTATTTTCATTCTGTTTATAAGCGGACAAATATTTTCTGAATGTTAAAATAATTACAGAGAGAAAAAGTATAATTCCAATAATTCCAAGTTCAGTAGTAATTTCAAGATAATCATTATGTCCGATTGTATTATGAAGTGCAAGCATTTTTTCCACTTCCGGTCTATCTTTCGATTTGAAATATTCCGCTTGATAGTTATCATAATGATATGCAAATG
>DAOWOJ010000063.1 GCA_030642125.1 Candidatus Aenigmatarchaeota archaeon
CAAAACTGATTTTCCTTCGCCATTCTTCCCAACAATATTGATGTTTTGATTCTCATTCAAATCAAAACTTGTCCAATTCTTTCCATATGAAAGAAAATTTTTAAACTTGATATCTATAAATTTCATTTAACCCATACCTCACTATCTATTTTAATTTAATCACCATCCACGTCTTGATTTGATGCCTAGAATCAACTTTCATTCATCATTTCATGGTGTGATTCCAATATAAACTCAATCACCCTTTGTTTATCATCATCTAACATTTCTTGAGAATCCACACAAGACTCCACAACATCCTTAAAATCTTCATTCTTTACCACATCATCAGACTGGAAATCATTCAAAACCGTATTATCAATAATCTCATATGAAATGTTATTTGATATGAGATCCAAAATACCATTATTTTCTCTTGGTGTTAATTTTCTATTCAAATAGATCTTTAAAAATGAATTTTCTATTTTTTCAATTTTCTTGATATCGGTATCATCATTTATTATAATTTTTCTAAAAATCTGATCTTTCGATTCAATAAAATACAATAAATCATCTTCAAGATTCAGTTCATAGAATCCTTTTTTTTCACCAAAATCCGACCAATCAAGCTGGCAATGTGAACCAAGATATGTTATATTGCCTTGTTGACTTTTTGTGTGAAAATGACCAGAATATACCTCATCAAAATGTTTGAAAGTACCAGCTTTCAGTTCTGATTTGCAAATGGTATTAGAATTCATTTGAAAACCATTTAATTCAAAATGCCCGAAACAATATTTAGCCTTTGAATTTTTTATTGCCAGAAGACACTCATTATAATTATCCATGGCCATCCATGGAACCAAAAGTGAATCTATTTCAGGGATTTCTAAAGGCTTATTGACAATGGTGAAAAGATGACTTAATTCATGATGATCGAAAATTGTGTTTAGTGAATTCAACTTGATATCATTTTTATAAAAACAATCATGATTTCCAACTATCAAATACACATCAATATCATCTATCCTTTTAATCTTTGAAAATGTATCATTAAGTGTTTTGATATTTATTGATTTTCGATTATCAAAAACATCACCCAAAACAATGATCGTATTGATTTCATTTTCATTTTCTAAAATATATTCAATCACCTTATCAATCTCATCTAATTGATACTGAACAAACTGATCGATTGAATTCTTTTTACCTAGATGTAAATCTCCAACAATAACAATTTTATTCTTCATCGTCTAAAACACCCCTTATCTCTATTATTTTCTCTTTGATTAATACCTGTTTTTTCTCTGAATACGCCGAATCTTTGAAGCTATTCCAGATTACTGTAGTGAAATAAGAAAACGGTTTAGTTTTCTTGATATCAAATTTCATCAACACTCTTATACATTTTAGATAGGCATCAGAAATCATATCATCCTTCCTATCCTGTGTATAACGGGAAAATCTTTGCCCCCGGATGATATTATTCACCATTGTCCAAAAATACATATGAAGTGTTTCTGAAATTTCCTTAGTTTCATGGTATGATAAAATTTCTTCATATAATTTATCATTCTTTACATAATGTTTACGTTTATTGTTTTTAGCCATATTTTATTTTCTCCTTTTTCTCTTATCATACCATAAAATATTATAGTTGTCAAAATTATTTATACTAAATGGTAAAATATTCCATATAAATATAGAAAATATTTCAACAATAAAATAAAAAATGTATAGATATCAACAACTTAAGTTTTGGCATACACTATGCAGTATGATATAAACAGAACAACAAAACAATAAAATTTTAGGAGAAATATCATGCTATCCGGAATTATTATTTTGACTTTAGCATTATTTGTTTTAAGATCTATTGATTAAAAATTAAATTTAACGGAGAAAAAAATCATGAAAAAATATCCCGAACAAGATGAAAGAAAGATGGAACTTGTTTTTGAAATAAAACAATCTGAAAGAAAAATAAAGAAATTAGAAGAAATTCTAAAAAATAATTCCAAATTTCGATTAGTTAAAGGTAAATTTTTAAGTTGTAAAATTGATTATGATATCATTGAACAGGAAATCGTAAATGAAGAAACCAAACTTTCTGGTTTTAGAATCCTTTTAAATTCAAAATATGGAAAATAATATTAACAATCTAATATTTTTATGTTATTTTAACGATATTATTAATTTTTACCGTTTCTTATAAGTAAATATAATATACATTAAGAAACAAAAGCTCTTTGAAAATTTTCTTTAGACCTTAAGATTTGCCAGCCGGGTTCGGTGTGTTGGGATTAGATTACCCATTAGTACACCGATAAACAAGCTAATGTGATAAATGGTCCACCAAATACCATTATAGATAGAGATTAATTATCTCTTGAAATAGAAATTTGAGTTACCTTTTCATAACCACCTAATTTTTCATAGGTAAAAAATATTGGTGTCTATCCCTTTCTCTCAATGGAAACATTTAAGGGATCCAAAAAATTCTTTTGGATCGTTCCAATCTTAATAAATGATATTAGTTTAGATTTGTTAGGAAATGTTGACCAGCGTATCAACTTCAATATTTATATTGATAAATAACGCAATCACCAGGATTCGTCCACTGTTAAATTTTATATAAACTATTTTGATGAAATACCATATAATATATTTCAACTTTATAAAATTTATGATCGGATGCTTGGATAAATAAAGGAAATTTTAACAATAATCTAATGTAGTATTTTCGTAAACTAATTAATTTAGTCAATAATCAATTATATGATATTTTAAAAATTTAAGATATTATATATTTTAAGCTGCAGGGTTGTGAGACACTAATTATTGATTAAATCACGTTAGGGTTGGCGAAGTATGCTCTAAATGCTAATAAGTAAATATTATTAAAGGAGATTTAAAAATGATGGCATTTAGAGGAAATTTTACAGAAAAAGAACTTATAGAAATGAGACAACTAGGAAATGATTTTGTTAGAGCTATAGCCGCATCAAAAACTAATCATTTTGAATTATTGAAAATGATAGATGATGAATCACCAAGTGTAAGAGAAATTGTAGCGAAAAGAATCAATAAATATGGATTGGAAATGATGCTAGAAATAGAGAGGGATGAGCATCTTATCGGTGTTATTTATCGAAGAATCATATACTATAGGAATCGAAGATGAAATTCAAAGAAATTTTAGAAAATAAAAAAGCAGATAGACTAGAAAAGGTCAAACATCTTATTCAAGATAGAATGTATGATCAATTGGCCATGTATTATGAAGATTTTTTTGATATGTGGTTTGATAAGAAAACCTTTCCAGAAAGAGACTATAAACTTTTAGTTTTATTTTGCAAAAAACATTTTAAAAAATGGTTTGATCCTAAAACCTTCCCTGATTATGAATATGGGCTGCTTCCACAACATTTAACAAGTAAATTTAAACAATGGTATGACCCTAAAACTTTTCCTCAAGATACTTATTTTCTTTTGAAGATTTATTGTGGCAAATATGAAAAAATTTGGGGTAAACATGAGGATAAAGAATATTTTAAGAAATTGAAAAAAGGATAATTTGTGGAAAATTTTAGCTTTGAAAATAGAAATCAAGTGATTTTTGGTTCTGAAACTTATAGAGTATTGGATAAAAATATTATCGATATCACCATTCCTGGATTAGATATAGGAGCAACAACACAACCAACACCATATGGTAGACCGATTTATATTCCCGGGGATAGTCTTGAACTATCTGATATTAGTATTTCATTTTTGTTGGACGAGAGATACCAAAACTACAAATTATTACTTGACTGGATGATGAGTATGAGACATTTTTC